>CANKEA010000076.1 GCA_947480815.1 Caulobacterales bacterium
CGAAATCATGACCGCCTTTATCGGCCAGTTCTATGAGGACAAGCTGATTGCGCGGCAGATCCTGGTCAATGTGATGCCCGACGAAGCTGACCTACTGGCTGAGGCTTTTGCGCTGAAGACTGGCCGCAAGGTGGAGATTTTACAGCCCAAGCGGGGCGGTAAATGCGACCTGGTGCAACACGCCCTGACCAACGCCCGCGAAGCGCTAGGCCGAAAGATGGCTGAGAGTTCGGCCCAGTCCAAACTGCTGACCCTGGTTTCCGAGACCTTTGGCCTGGAGGGCGTTCCCGAACGGATCGAGGTCTATGACAACAGCCATATCCAGGGGACCAATGCGGTTGGCGGTATGATCGTGGCAGGGCCGGAGGGCTTCCAGAAAAGCCAGTACCGCAAGTTCAATATCAAGGGCACTGACCTCACACCCGGCGACGATTTTGGCATGATGAAAGAGGTGCTGCACCGGCGCTTTTCCCGTCTCGCTAAGGATGAACAGGCCGGTGAGACTCCGCCGCGCCCTGATCTGATCCTGATCGACGGGGGTGCAGGCCAGCTTGCCGCCGTGCGCGAGGTCATGGCCGACTTGGGCCTCGACGACATCGCCGTGGCCGGGGTGGCCAAGGGGCCTGATCGCGACGCCGGGCTGGAGCGCTTCTTCATCGAGGACAAGCCGCCCTTTATGCTCGAGCCGAAATCGCCGTTGCTCTACTATCTGCAGCGATTGAGGGATGAGGCACACCGCTTCGCCATTGGGGCCCACCGCGCTCGGCGCACGATGGAAATGCGCAAGAACCCACTAGACGAGATCGAGGGCGTTGGTCCGGGCCGAAAGAAGGCGCTGCTGCACGCTTTCGGTTCAGCCAAGGGGGTGGGCCGGGCGGCGGTGGAGGACTTAGTCAAGGTGGATGGCGTCAGCGAAGCCCTTGCGCAGCGCATTCACGATTTCTTTCGGCGGTAGCTAGCGAATGTGCCCGCGCCGCCCGCCTTCGGATGTGCTGATCCCGAACGCCACCGTTCCGCAGTCGCCGATGGCCTTCTTTGCATAGATGTCGGCGTGGCGGTAGCCGTCAGAGCCGACGGCAACGCCGGCTGAGCCATGGACGGCGCGGTCAGGATTGCGCGGGCAGCCCTTAGCCTCAACCGCGGTCTTTTGCGCAATGCCTCTTCGGTCGGACGACGGCGGCTGACCGCTGGCGCGCGCCAGAACATCGCGGGCCCATTGGGCGGCCTCTACCTGGCTTTCGGTCGGCATATCGAGCGCCGGTGCTGTGGCGATATCGGCAGGCGGCACGTCGCGGGTGGGGCGGGTTGAGATCGGGTCCTGTACCAGGGCACTGGTCACGGCCGAGACGGAGAGCAGGGCGGCAAGCAACAGGGCGCGGGTCATTGCCAGTCTATCTCCCGGGGATGCGGCGGGAGTAGGGCGGTGTACTGGCGGGTTTCGCAACCTAGCCGCCCGCGGCCAAGGTCGCGGCCAGTCCCTCGCGGTAGGTCGGATAGGCCGGGTGCCAGCCCAGCTCGGCCTTGGCGAGTGCATTGGAGACGCGGCGGTTCTCGCGCCAGAACCGTTCGGCGGCGGGGGTTAAACTGGCAGCGCTAAAATCGACGGCGGGCGGCCGGACAAGGGCCATGAGGTCTGCCGCGTAGGCGATTACATCCTGTGGCGGTGCCGGCTCATCGTCGGCGATGTTGTAGACAGCGCCGGCGCGCGGCTTTTCGATTGAAAGCGCTAGCGCTGATGCGATGTCTTCGACATGGACGCGGCTGAACACCTGGCCCGTCTTTATCATCCGCTGAACCTTGCCCTTGCGGAGCCTGTCGAAGGTCGAGCGGCCCGGGCCGTAAATGCCAGGCAGGCGGAAGGTGCAGACGGTCAGGCTAGCGTCGCGTCCGGCCTGTCGCCAGTCGCGCTCGGCGGCAACCCGGCGACTGCCTTCGACGGAGGCAGCATTCAGCGGGCTGGTTCGCTCGAACACCCAGCGTCCGTCGCGCCCACCATAGACGCCGGTCGTCGACAGATAGCCGACCCAGTCCGGGAAGGTATTTGCCGCGCCAATCGCTGGACCCAGGGCGCGAAGGCCAGGACAGCCGGCACTGTCTGGCGGGGCGGTGACCAGGATGGCCCGCACGCCTTGCATCGATTCCGCCATGGCGCTGGCGTTGGCGGGATCCACCGAAGCAATACCTTGAGCCTCTAGCGCCGCCGCCTGCGCGGGTGTGCGGGCGGTCGCGATCACGGGCCACCCCAGGTGTCGTGCCAGGGCGGCGGCGGTATAGCCATAGCCGAAGACGAACAGGCTCATGCCGAAAGGATTACTCGACCGTGACCGACTTGGCGAGGTTGCGGGGTTGATCAACGTCGGCACCCTTGTGCACAGCCACATGGTAGGCGAGCAGCTGGATCGGGGCTGAGAACACCAGTGGAGCGACCAGCGGGTCACAGGCCGGTGCCGTGACTACCACCTTGGCACCGGCTGGAGCGTGCGCGGCACCTTTCGGATCGGTGATGAAGATAACCTGACCGCCGCGGGCAATAACCTCGCTCATATTGGAGGCGGACTTCTCGAAATAGCTGTCGCTCGGGGCCAGGATGACGATGGGGGTATTTTCGTCGACCAGGGCGATCGGACCGTGCTTAAGCTCGCCTGCCGCATAGCCCTCGGCATGAATATAGCTGATTTCCTTGAGCTTCAGCGCCCCTTCCAGGGCCAGGGCCGACATGGCACCGCGCCCGAGGTACAGCACGTCCCGCGCCTTAGCGATGTCGATGGCGATCTGGCGGATGGCGTCCTCCAGGCCGATGGATTCCCCAATCAGACGTGGTGCTTCCAGCAGCAGCTTGACCATGCGCGCCTCTTCCGCTGCATTGATCCGGCCACGCGCCCGCGCCGCCGCGACGGCCAGGGCGGTCAGTACACAGATCTGGGCCGTGAAGGCCTTGGTGGAGGCGACGCCGATCTCTGGGCCGCAATGGATCGGCCAGACGGTCCCGACCTCGCGCGCCATGGTAGAGCCCTGAGCATTGACCATGACGGCGCTGGCGAGGCCCTTGGCTTGGCAATAGCGCAGGGCGGCGAGGGTGTCGGCCGTTTCGCCCGACTGCGACATGGCGAGCGCCAGGGTCTTGGGCCGCAGCGCCGGGTCGCGATAGCGGAATTCACTGGCGATCTCGACGTCAACCGGCAGGTCGGCCATTTGCTCGATCATGTATTTGCCGATCAGTCCGGCGATATAGGACGTGCCGCAGGCGACGATCTGAATACGCTCAAGCTTGGCCAGATCGATGTCGCCGCTCATCTTCGCGGTCAGGCTAACCGGGTCGCAGTAGGCGGCGATGGTGTGCTGGCAGGCCTCCGGTTGGTCATGGATTTCCTTTTCCATGAAATGGCGGAAGTTGCCTTTCTCGACCATGGCTGCCGACGCAGGGATCAACGCGATGGGGCGATGAACCCGGTTACCCTTCAGGTCAAAGATGCGTGCGCCGTCGTTATCTATGGCCACGTAATCACCCTCGTCCAGATAGCTGACGCGGTCTGTGAAGGGGCCGACCGCCAGGGCGTCTGAGCCAAGAAAGATCTCGCCCTTGCCATGGCCCACCACGAGCGGGCTGCCGCGCCGCGCGCCAAGCACCAGACGATCTTCGCCCTCAATCAGGATCGCCAGGGCGTAGGCCCCGGTCAGGCGGTCGAGTGTGGCTTTCAGGGCCTCGACCGGCGGCAGGCCGGTAGAGAGCTCGGCGTCAAGCAGGTGGGCGATAATCTCGGTATCGGTATCGCTGTGGAACACATGCCCGCGTGCGGCCAACTCGGCCTTTAGCTCGGCGTAGTTCTCGATAATGCCGTTGTGAACCAGGGTGACGCGCCCGGCGGTATGCGGATGAGCATTGCGAGTCGTCGGGGCCCCGTGGGTGGCCCAGCGGGTGTGGCCGATGCCGACCTGACCGCTCAGCGGCTGTTCGGCCAACAGTGATTCCAGGGCTTTGATCTTGCCCTGGGCGCGCCTGCGCTCGACTTTCCCGTCAACGATCACCGCCACCCCGGCGGAGTCGTAACCCCGGTATTCCAGCCGCCTAAGGCTCTCCAACAGGCGGTCCGTGACCGGTATTTTTCCGACAATCGCGATGATGCCGCACATGGGCGCCGTCCCTTACCCTTGCTGGCACCGGAAAAGCCGCTAATTCTTGGCTATCCATACGCCGCAGGTCGCCTTTAGCATTGGTGAAGGGCCACCTTCTATAAAACTGCGTTTCGGAATGTTTTTTGCCGCCAGGAACCCATCATGAGCAAGCGCGCCTACTTCGGCACCGACGGCATCCGCGGTCAGGCCAATCGACATCCGATGACGGCCGAAGTCGCTCTGCGCGTTGGCCTCGCCGCCGGGAAGATGTTCCGCTCGCGCGACGATCGTCGCCATCTGGTGGTGATCGGCAAGGATACGCGCCTGTCGGGCTACATGATTGAGCCGGCATTGGTCGCCGGATTTACCAGTGTTGGCATGGACGTGCGCCTGTTTGGACCCCTGCCAACCCCCGCCGTTGCCCTGATGACCCGCTCCATGCGCGCGGATCTCGGCGTGATGATCAGCGCCAGCCACAACAGCTTCGCCGACAACGGCATCAAGCTGTTCGGCCCGGATGGTTACAAGCTCTCCGACGAGCAGGAACTGGGCATCGAGGCCTTCATGGACGAGAGCCTGCAAGAAGGCCTGGCATCGCCACGCGGTCTTGGTCGGGTGTTGCGTATCGACGACGCCCAGGCGCGCTACGTCGAGATCGTCAAGGCCACATTCCCCCGAACGATGAGCTTGGCCGGCCTGCGTATCGTGATCGACTGCGCCCATGGTGCCGCCTACCGCGTGGCCCCAACAGCCCTCTACGAATTGGGCGCAGAGGTGATCGAGCTGGGCGTCACCCCGAACGGCATGAACATCAACGAGGAAAGCGGATCGACCCATCCCGAGGGGATGAGTCGTGCGGTAAAGGACTATCGCGCCGACATCGGCATCGCGCTCGACGGCGATGCTGACAGGTTGGTGATTTGTGATGAAAAGGGAGTTGTGGTCGACGGCGACCAGATCATGGCCATCATTGCTGGGGCCTGGGCCAAGGATGGCCGCCTCAAGGGCGGCGGAATCGTCGCGACGGTAATGTCGAATCTGGGGCTGGAGCGCTTTCTAAAGCACCGGGGCCTGATCCTGGAACGCACCGCTGTGGGCGACCGTCACGTGATGCAACGCATGCGTGAGGGTGGCTACAATCTTGGCGGCGAACAGAGCGGCCACCTGATTCTCAGCGACTTATCCACCACCGGCGACGGCCTGATCGCTGCCTTGCAGGTGCTGTCTGTGCTGATCACCTCCGACAAGCCGCTGAGCACTCTGTCGCGCCAGTTCGAGCCGGCCCCGCAGCGGCTGGAAAACGTGCGTCACGGCGGTGGCAAGCCGCTCGAAAACGACAAGGTGAAGGACGCTATCGCCACGGCGGAAGCCAAGCTTGGAACAAGCGGTCGCCTTGTGGTGCGCGCCAGCGGCACGGAGCCATTGATTCGCATCATGGCTGAGGGCGACGACGAGAAACTGGTCGATAAGCTGGTCAAAGAGATCGCAGGCGCTGTAAAGTCTGCTGCCGGCTAGGCAAGATCTGATGCCATTTCCGCTATCGTGCCGGCCAAGACCGCCAGCGGCATGGGAATGATCGGCTCACAGTTGCGCTCTAGACATCCTCAGTCGGGCGAACGGCCCTCCCTGCACTTAATACGGACCCGGCTGAGGCTTAGAACTGTCTCAGGCTGAAGATCAGGGCCGCAACCATCGCCGCCAGGATTGCGCCGCACGCCACGGTCGAGACCCAGCCGGCCAGCAGGGCGGCCCCATCATGCTGGGCCAGGCCAGAACCAAAGGCGACGATACCAAGGCCGGCCGCCGTGTGCGCGATCGGCGCAGGCAGGATCAGCACGATCGACAGCAGGGCACAGGCCGCTGCCACGAGCCGGACATGCCATGGCGCGAGCAGGCCTTGCAGGCGGGGCTTGAGCACTCGCTCGACCTTGCGAGCTAAGTCCGCAGCCTGGGCCAGCGCCTTGTTGGACCTGTCGCGACTAAGGCTCAGTCGTCCCAGCGCTCGGGGAAGGGTTGGGACGGATCGCCCTGAGAAAAGTTGCGCCGACACGATCAGGAGTGGCGCGCCCAATACGGCGGATGCGCCCGGCGGCAACAGGATGGCCGGCAGGGCCATGACCATGAGCACGCTGCCGAACGACCTTGAACCGAGGGCGTTAAACAATACCGCCGCCGTCATGCGCTCGTCGACAGGCGAGACCAGGTCGGCAAGCGTGGCAGA
>CANKEA010000077.1 GCA_947480815.1 Caulobacterales bacterium
GACGGATTAGGGTCCAAAAACCCAAGGCGTTCCAGGGCTTTGCTGGGAATGTCCCGTGTGGGAGTGAAGTCTGTCAGACCCGCTGGCGGTGAGAGAGGGATTCGAACCCTCGTTAGGCTTTCACCTAAACACGCTTTCCAAGCGTGCGCGATCGACCACTCCGCCACCTCACCGCAGCTGGGACAAGAAGGCTTGTGACCTCCGGCCGGATCGGTGCGAATATACGAGCGCGGCGGCTGCGACAAGGCTTGGAGGCAATTGGCACCAATTCTTCGTTGGCATCCTATATTTATAGGGTCCGCTGATCGAAGGAGACCTATCCACCATGCTGTTCGCCAGAAAGCCCACCGCCTTGATCGACGCCGCTCAAGCCCTGCCCGGGCGCGCAGACCCGATCCCCACAGCCTCTGTAAGCGCCGTCAATGGCCTTGCCTTGAGGGGCCCCTATTCTGATGGCCTAGAGATGGCGATTTTCGCCCTGGGGTGCTTCTGGGGGGCTGAGTGGCTGTTCTGGCGGCTACCGGGCGTCAAGGTGACTGCCGTGGGCTATGCGGGGGGCTTCACGCCTAACCCCACCTATGAAGAAGCCTGCAGTGGCCGCACCGGCCACACTGAAGCGGTGCTGGTGGTGTACGACCCCACGCTGATCGCCTACGAGGCCCTGCTCAAGACGTTCTGGGAAGCTCACGACCCGACCCAGGGCATGCGCCAGGGCAATGATGTCGGCACCCAGTACCGCTCGGCAATCTATACCACCACGCTGGCCCAGGCGGCGGCTGTGGCCAAGTCAGAGGCCGACTATGCGGCGGCCTTGGCCGCACGTGGCATGGGCCCAATCACGACGGAATGCGCCCCGGCTGGACCGTTCTATTTTGCCGAGGCCTACCATCAGCAGTATCTGCACAAGAATCCCGGTGGCTATTGCGGCTTGCAGGGCACCGGCGTGTTCTTCCCGAACTGAGCCAGCTGCGGGCGTGCTTTCGAGTTGCGCCCGCCTTCGCCTGTTTTGGTCCTGGCAGCGCCGAGATAAGACATTTGCTGATGCTCACGGCGTTCCAATCGCCCGTGTGCCGGCTATTCGTGCCGCGCGCTAGGTGACGGGGTCCAGCTTGCCCAGGCGGATGAACCACAGCGCACCGATGAATGCCCCCTTGATCCGCGGCAGCAGCAGCAGGGTCAGGACTAACAACGGTATCAGGGTCAGGGGCAGCACTATCACCGGCGAACTTTTCCAGATGAACGGGAAGATCAGCAGCGGAGCCACAACCAGGTGGCCAACGATCAGAATGGTGAAATAGGCCGGGCCGTCATCGGCCGGATAATGCGCTAGCTCATGGCCGCAGGCCGCGCATACCGAATCGACCTTCAGGTATTTGCGATACAGCTTGCCCTGGCCGCAGCTGGGGCAACGCTCCGCTAGACCGCGCCGAAGACCAAGGGATAGGCTAGGCTTGGTGTCGTCTTTCATAGCTGCTCATATGGTGCCGCAGCATGCCACATCCAAGGTGACCCGACGCCGCAGGCCGAGACCGTGTGAGAGGCTAGGGCCTCTCCCACGCATTTTGATCAGCCGGTGCGGCGTATCGCCTGATTGCTTGTCCGCTTCAGGCGGGCCGCTTCCTTGATGGCGGCCTTGCGGGCCTTGCGCTCAGCGCGGCGGGCTTCGTCGGAGTCTTCGGCGATTTTGACCTCAGCCTGCACTGCGGCGGCTTCGGCGGCGAGGCGGGCGGCTTCCTTGGCCGCCTTGGCTTCGGCGCGCGCTGCGCGGACCTGGGCCAGTTCGGCGTCGCGTACCAGGCTACGGTCCTCAATCACCGGTGCGGTGACGGTAGGCTTGGGCTTGAATTTGGCGAGGAGGGCTTGTTTGGCGGCGGCTGAGGCCGCGGCACGGTCTTGGAAGCTATTCTTCTTTAGGTCTTGCATGGGGCTTTCGGATGGGTGGATCGGATCAGGGCAATGAGGGCGGGGCGCGGCAAACTCAAGCGCCGCAGGGCATCCCGTTCCTATCGCCTCGTGCTCATAAGCCTGTTCGCATTCGAAAGCCACCGTCGCGCCGTCTCAGGCATGAAATTTCTTGGCGGTTACGCAATCGAGATGTGGCACGGTCGGCCTCTATTTCTTCATCCAAGGCTTGGACTTGCCGGCCTGGACGCCCGCAGATTGCTCGCGCTGGAACTTGCCGCCACGCGGCGGCTGGGGCTTGGCGTCAATCGCCGCCTGTTTGAGGCGCAGGGCGCGCTGCATCGGGGTTTCGGGCTTGGCGTCGTCGGACATGGTCGCAAGCCTAGCATACCGCGGCTCAATCGTTGTCCATCTTAAGCGCGGCGATAAAGGCTTCCTGCGGAATTTCCACCTTGCCGAACTGGCGCATACGCTTCTTGCCCTCTTTCTGCTTGTCGAGGAGCTTGCGCTTGCGGCTGGCGTCACCGCCGTAGCACTTGGCGGTTACGTCCTTACGCAGGGCCCGAACCGTCTCGCGGGCAATGATCCGGCCACCGATCGCCGCCTGGATCGGAATTACAAACATATGCTGCGGGATCAGGTCCTTCATCTTCTCGCACATGCCGCGACCCCGGCTCTCGGCCCGGTCACGGTGCACCAGCATGGAGAGAGCATCCACGGGCTCGCTATTGACCAGAATGGACATCTTCACCAGGTCGCCCGCACGGTAGTCCTCCAGCTGATAGTCAAAGCTGGCGTAGCCGCGGCTGATGGATTTGAGGCGGTCGTAAAAGTCGAACACCACCTCGTTCAGCGGCAGGTCATAAATCACCATCGCCCGCCCGCCGACATAGCTCAGCTCGCGCTGCACGCCTCGGCGGTCCTGGCAAAGCTTAAGCACCCCACCGAGGTATTCGTCCGGCGTGAAGATGGTGGCCTTGATCCAAGGCTCCATGATCGACTCGATCTGCATCGGATCGGGCAGGTCGGCTGGATTGTGCAGTTCCACCTGCTCGCCGTTGCGCAGGTTGATCTTGTAAACCACCGACGGCGCGGTCGCGATCAGGTCGAGATCGAACTCGCGGCTCAGCCGTTCCTGTATGATCTCAAGGTGCAGCAACCCCAGGAAGCCGCACCGGAAGCCAAAGCCCAGCGCCGCACTGCTCTCCATCTCATAGGTAAAGCTGCCGTCGTTAAGCCTAAGCCGGCCCACCGCGTTGCGCAGATCGTCGAAATCGGCGGCGTCCACCGGGAACAGGCCGCAGAACACCACTGGCTGCACGTCCTTGAACCCGGCCAAGGGCTTGTCGGTCGGTCGGCGCTCGTCGGTGATGGTATCGCCCACAGCGGCGTCGGCCACTTCCTTGATCTGGGCTGTGATGAAACCCACCTCGCCCGGGCCCAGGCTGTCGACGGGCGTGTTCTTGGGCTTGAACACCCCAACGCGGTCGATCAGGTGTGTCGAGCCGTGCTGCATCATCTGAATGCGTTGGCCGGCCTTCAGTGTGCCGTCAAACACCCGCACCAGTACCACCACCCCCAGGTAGGCGTCGTACCAGGCATCGACCAGCAGGGCCTTCAGTGGCGCGTTCACATCCCCCTTGGGCGGGGGCAGGCGGGTGACGATTGCCTCCAGCACATCGTGGATACCAAGGCCGCTCTTAGCGCTGGCCATTACGGCGTCCGACGCGTCCAGTCCGATCAGGTCCTCGATCTGAGCCCGCACCCGCTCGGGCTCTGCGGCGGGTAGGTCGATCTTATTGAGCACCGGCACGATCTCGTGGTCGGCCTCAATGGCGGAATAGACATTGGCCAGGGTCTGGGCTTCGACGCCCTGACTAGCGTCCACCACCAGGATCGAACCCTCGCAGGCGGCCAGCGATCGGCTGACCTCATAGGCGAAGTCCACATGCCCCGGCGTGTCCATCAGGTTCAGGATGTAGGTCTCGCCGTCGTCGGCCTTGTATTCCAGGCGAACGGTTTGGGCTTTGATCGTAATGCCGCGCTCGCGCTCGATCTCCATATTGTCGAGCACCTGGGCGCTCATCTCCCGCGCGGTCAGCCCGCCGGTTTCCTGGATCAGGCGGTCGGATAGCGTCGACTTGCCGTGGTCGATGTGGGCCACGATCGAGAAGTTACGGATATGGGAGAGCGGCGTGCCAGACATGGGTCGCGTCTAGCAGGTCTGGCCGCTACAGGGAAAGAGTGCCTGGCGCGCGTGGGGCGTAGTTAACCGGTCTTTAATCGACGCAGCGGAAACAATGATGGTGAAAAGCTCGGGGGAGCTTATTCGATCAGGAGACCGATCATGGATCGCCGCGCCCTCATAACTGCCGGACTGGCGCTCAGCGCCACCACCGTCGCCGCAAGTCGCGCGGCCGCGCAGCCGACTCCCGGCGCCGCGAATGAGGCCAAGGTCGGCTCGGGTACCGCACCGGCTTCGACCTATACGGCAGAGGAACTGGTCAAACGCATATCCGATGCGCTCGGCGTCACGGTAGAGGCCGCCGGTGGCGCACTCGAGCGGGTGCTCAAAGACAATGGCCGACCCACTGGCTACATCGCCGGTGAGGAAGCCTCGGGTGCCATGACGGTGGGCCTGCGTTACGGCCGTGGCCTGCTCTACATGAAGGATCGCCCCACCCAGGACGTGTTCTGGCAGGGCCCCAGCATCGGCTGGGACCTGGGCGGAAACGCCAGCCGGGTCTTCACCCTGTGCTACGACCTGCAATACCCCGACGCCATTTTCCGCCGCTTTCCCGGCGTTGACGGCAGCGCCTATCTGGTCGGAGGCCTGGGGGTGAACTATGCGCGCGCCGACGGCATCACCTTGGCCCCGATCCGTGCCGGTGTGGGCCTGCGCCTAGGGGCCAATGTCGGCTACCTGTCCTACAGCCGCAAACGCAACATCTGGCCGTTCTAGCCCAGCGAGCGATGAACCTCACGGCCGAAACCGACCCCAGTCGGTGCCGATGCGGCGGATCCCCATCCAGGCCCCAAGAGCGCAGACCGCCGTCACCCCGGCCACGGTCAGAAGCATTATTGCGTCCCAGAACGGCCGCCGTCGCAGCCCAGCGGTGAAGTTCAGCCGGTGCAGACCATCGTGCCACCAGCGGTACTTGCGCTCGTCGGCACCAATCTGGCTCATCAGGGTGCCGGTCGTCGGGTCGATGTAGAGCCTGGTCGCCTGCGTATCTCGCATCACCGCCCGCCAAACCGGCAAGGATACGGGCGCATCCATGCCGAAATAGTAGGAATCCTCGCGACGCAGCTCTACGAGCGAGGCCAGACCCGGCCCGGTCTTGGACGACAGCAATCGGCTCAGTTCCATCACCCCAGGGCCAGCAGCACGGCCGCGGTCATCGAATCGCACGGTCTGCCTTGGCGTGCGGGCGGCCAGATAGAGCTTGCCGTCGAATGGCGCACCCCGGATTTGCACCGTCCCGGGGGGCAGGTCGAGCGCGGGCGCAGCCGCGATCATCCGCTTGGCCTCGCGCCAGGGAATGTCTGCGCCGGTCAGAAGCGGCTGGGCTGAATCCCCTCCGCCTTCCCATAGCCCCCAAGGGTTCATCGACACCAGGCCGCTAAAAACGAAGCTAAGAGTTAGCAGGCCAAATACCAGGCCGGTGACGTGGTGCCAGTAGTTGATCCCGGCATAGGGCGACCAGCGCGTCTCTGGTTTGGAAACCTTGCGCGGCCGGAACCGGGCGATGCCGATCCACAGCCCGGCCACGGTCAGGAAGCAGCCGATCAACGACGAATAGACCACAAGGCGCGTCCAAAGCTGGGCGTTCTTGCGCAGGATGGTCGGATACAGCCAGTGTGGCACTGCGCCCACCCAGTTCCAGGCCCGCTTCGCCCGGTTGGTCATTTGCGCCACCTCGCCTGAGGATTGGCTGACATAGATCACTGTACCGGCGTCATTGCGGAACGGTACCTTCCACAGCGCTTGCCCGCCCAGGCCGACGGTCCATTGATCTGGCTCTTTCAGCAAGGTTGGCGGCTCGGCGCGCCCCTCGATCCCCAGGTTGTGAGCAAAGCGGCCGGCGACAACGGCGGCGCGGTTGGCACCAGCGGGTCCAATGGCGTGGCCGTCCGTCAGGCTGAGGGTGCGTGGCCGTCCGTCCTCGCCTGTCACGCTCAGCACCGGCCCCTCGGTATTCTGGATGATGCGGATCTGGCGCACCGCCTCGCCGTCCGCGATGTCGGCCGCGTCGAACCGGCAGCAATGGGCCAGGTCGATAGGCTGATAGCCCTGTAGTCGCTGCGCCGTACTTATCTCGGGATAGGGCACATAGATCATGACGATGCCCGAGAGGCACCACACCGTCATCAACACACCGAGCAGCACGCCC
>CANKEA010000078.1 GCA_947480815.1 Caulobacterales bacterium
GTCCGTCACGGCGCTGGGCCTGATCAATGATTCCGACAAGCGGGTGCGGTTCGTGCTCGACGCGGCACTAGCCCGTGCCGATCCGGTGAATTTCCATCCCCTGACCAATACCGCCACCACTGCCCTGAGCCAGGCGGGCTTTCGCACCTTCCTCGCATCACTTGGCATTACGCCGCTCGTGGTCGATTTCGCGTCGATGACCGTCGAAGATTAGGCTCGCGCGGTTGCGGGCGACGTCGCTTGCGACCATCTTCAAGCTTGAGCGTTTGTACCTCCTAAGATGGAACGACAATGAGTCTGATCGGCGAGACCCTTAGCGCCCCGGCCGGCACGCCGAAGGATTGGATTAAGGACGGCACAGACGCTGGCTTTATGGCCGACGTGATCGAGATGTCGCGAACCGTGCCGGTTATCGTCGACTTCTGGGCCACTTGGTGCGGCCCGTGCAAACAACTGTCGCCTATCCTGGAACAGGCGGTGATGGACGCCAAGGGTACCGTACGGCTGGTAAAAATCGATGTCGACAAGCAACCCGCCTACGCTGGCCAGCTGCGCGTTCAGTCGATTCCCGCCGTCTACGCCTTTGTCGATGGCCAGCCCGTTGATGGCTTCCAGGGCGCCCAGCCAGAAAGCCAGATCAAGGCCTTTATCGGCCGGCTGACCGGGCCGAAGGTCAGCGAGGTGGATGAACTACTGGCCCAGGCTAAGGAGTCCATGGACATAGGGGACCTTGGCGGTGCGGCCCAGGGCTATGCGGCAGTGTTGGGTCTAGAGCCCAAGAATCTGAAGGCCATAGGCGGCATGGCCCGCTGCTACCTTCTCGGGGGCGACAGCGAGCGCGCGGCGGACGTGGCGGCCATGGCGCCGTCAGAGGCTAGCGACCCTGACCTCGACAGCGTGCGCGCCGCCTTGGCCCTGGCGGCCAACGCCAATGCTGAGACCCTGCCCCTTGAAGTGGCCATAGCGAAGAGCCCCAACGATCACGACGCACGCTTCGCCCTCGCCGGTGCCCTGGCGGCGGCGGGCGACCTGGAAGGCGCCGCCGACCACCTGCTTGAAATCATCGCCCGCGACCGAACCTGGAACGAGGAGGCGGCGCGCAAACAGCTGCTAACCGTGTTCGAGGCCGCCGGACCGGGGTCCGACGTCGCCAAGGCGGGGCGGCGGAAACTCTCGTCCATCCTTTTCAGCTAGGGTCACCCCATGCCCACCGCCTATCGTAAGGCCGCCGACTTGCCGCTGGTTATTCCAGTCTTCCCAATCGATGGGGCCATGCTGCTTCCGGGTGGCCAGCTACCACTCAATGTTTTCGAGCCGCGCTATCTCAACATGCTGGACGACGCCATGGCGGGTGACCAGATCATCGGCCTGGTCCAAACCAGGTCTGGCGGCAATGCGGCCCGACCCGCCTTGGCGTCGATCGGCTGCGCTGGGCGTGTGACCAGCTTCTCTGAGGCGCCCGACGGCCGCTACATGATCACCCTGACCGGGGTGTGCCGGTTCGCCGTGAAGGATGAACTGCCGGTGCAGGGACCCTATCGGCAGGTCAGGGCCAATTTCATGCCGTTTGAGGACGACCTCGTCGGGGACGACGCCGACCTGCCAGAGGGCGAACGGCAGCAGTTCCTCATCGCCCTACGTCATTATTTGGAGCATCGCGGGCTGGCGATCGACTGGGAATCGGCCAAGGCCGCGCCGACCGAGGCCCTAGTCAATAGCCTGGCCATGGCCCTGCCTTTCGAACCGGCCGAGAAACAGGCCCTGCTCGAGACCGTGACCCTGTCTGACCGCTGCGCCACCCTGGTTGCTCTGCTGGAGTTCGGGGCCGCTGACGATTCCGATGACGCGCCGCTGTTCATACAGTAGGAGGTCACCATGAACGCTGCCCTGCCCGGCCCATCGGTTGATCCGCGCCTTTTAGAAATCCTGGTCTGCCCGGTGACGCGCAGCCAGCTGCGATACGACCGCGAGCGCCAGGAACTGATCAGCGCCTCCGCCCGCCTGGCCTACCCGATCCGGGATGGCGTGCCCGTCATGCTGGTGAACGAAGCGCGGACGCTGGACGAAGGCGGGAGCTAAGGCCTTCAGCCACTCCCCCCTTGGCGATTAAAGGGGTTCCCCCCGCAGCAACCGGGGCAGGTCCCCCGTCGCGCCGCCGGCGTCCTGCATGAAGAACCGACGCGCCGGACCAATGCGGTTGACCACGGCCATGGCGGCACCCCGCGCCAGTCGCAGAATGGGGTCGTCGTTGGCAAACAAGCGCGTAAAGAGGTCGGTCGCCGCCGCCAAGGCCACGGTGTCGAAACGGCGCCAGCGGGCATAACGCTCCAGCACGGCCAAGTTTCCAATGTCTTCGCCCTGAAGCGACGCCTCGACAAGCACCTGCGCCAAGGCCGCCGCGCCCTTGAGGCCAAGGTTCAGACCCTGGCCGGCGATGGGGTGAATGCCATGGGCCGCGTCGCCCAGCAGGGCGATACGTGGCGCTGTCATGCGCTCGGCCAGACTGAGCGACAGCGGATAGGTAACGCTTGGACCGATCCGCTCGACCCGGCCCAGGAACTCGCCGAACCGGCGGGCCAGATGGGCATGGAAAATGGTGTCGCTGGCCGCCTGAAGCGCCGCCGCATTCGCTGTCGTCTCGGTCCAGACTAGGCTGGCGCGGTTTTCTGTCAGCGGCAGGATGGCGAATGGGCCGCTGGGCAGGAAATATTCGTGGGCGACGCCATGGTGCGGGTGTTCCAGCTGCACCGTCGCCACCACGCCTGACTGCTTATAGGGCCAGGCCACCTCGCCGATGCCGGCGGCCTTACGCACAACCGACCCGCGGCCCTCAGCACCGACCAGGAGCGGCGCGGTCAGAATACGGCCGTCCTCCAGGGTCACCGAGGCAGCAGCGCCTTCGAACACCACCGAGGCGACCTTGGCCGGTGCCAGCACGGGAATGCGGGCCTTGGTCACCGCCGCGGCAAGGGCGGCGCGGGAGTGGCGATTTTCAATCAAGTAACCCAGCGGCTCGCCGCCGGAACTATCGCCGATCTCGGCGGCCTCGAAGCGAAGAAAGGCACCCACGGGGGGCCGTGCCGCCGCTCCGGGTGCCATGGCATCTGTGACCAGGATTTGCTCAATGCGCTGGGCCTTGGGCTCCAGGGCCTCACTCACACCCAGAACCCGCCACTGGCGGAAGGATGAGTAGGCGATCGCCGAACTGCGTCCGTCAAATGTGGGCTGGACCTGATCGTCAAACGGCAGCGGATCGATCAGCACAGGTCGCAAGCCGCCGTGCGCCAGGGCCAGGGCCAGGGTGGCACCGGCCATGCCCGCCCCGGCGATGATGACGTCGATTTGAGCGGGAACTTCGGGCGCGGCCATGGCGGCGATATGGCCCCCAGGACGGTGTTTTGTCCACCGCAACGCAAGCCTTCGCGCCCGCCATCGTAAACGCCTCTTAACCATTCTCCCGCTACGGTGAAGAGCTAGGCTTTAAACTTTGGGCTTTTAGAACCTGATGGCGCGCGCGGCGAGGCGGACAACGACGGAACTGCTTTGGGATGCGGCGCGGGTCAGCTGGGCCCTGCCCGGCGCGGCGCGGTTCCGGGGCGGCGTCCTGACGGCCGCCGGCATGTTTCTGATGCTGATCATCGCCACCTACAATGCCGCAGACCCGAGCTGGAATGCGGCGGCGACCGTGCCGGTACAAAACGCCCTCGGTGAACCTGGCGCGATAATCGGTGATGCTGTGATGCAGTCGCTGGGTCTGGGGGCCTGGGCGGGCGCCCTGTTGATGGCGGTTTTCGGCCTGACACGCGTCGCGCAGCGCGATCCTAACGCCGCTCGCAAAGATACCCGCCGCAGAGCCCTGGCCGCCGTTTTTGGTCTGTTCGCCCTGACAGCCTTGTTCGCCGCGCCACGTCCGCCGGTGACCTGGCCTTTGGCCAGTGGCCTGGGCGGATTCTGGGGTGATGCCATCCTGCGGATGGGTGCCGCCGTTCTGACCTTTGCGCACCTACCCGGAGCGCGCCTGATCGCCGCAGCAGTCTATGGCGTATTGGCGTTCGTAGCGCTGTCCTACGGGCTCGGCCTTAGTCGTATCGACGCTTCGGCCTCGACCGACTGGATCAGAGGCGTGCTGCGACTGGCACCGGGACCCGCGCCTATCGCCAGGACCAAAAGGAATCGTGCCGCCAGTCGCGACATGGCCGACATCCCGCTGGACGCTCCCGCACCGGTGCCCGCTTCCGCCGCCCCCGTTCAGGTGCGCCAGCCCAAGAACTCGAAAAGTTCCGAGCGCGAGCGGCGCGAGCAGCAGAAGTCGTTCGATTTCGTCAATCCTAACGGCTTCGCCATGCCGGAGTTGTCGATGCTGGCCAAGCCTAAGCCCCGCGCTTCGTCGGTCGATGAAGGAGCCCTGCGCCAGAACGCCCAATTGCTAGAGGGCGTACTGGCAGAATACGGCGTGCGCGGAAGCATCGACCAAATCCGGCCTGGCCCTGTCGTTACCCTCTACGAATTGGTACCCGTTGCCGGCGTAAAGCACGCGCGTGTTGTGGCGCTCAGTGACGACATCGCCCGGTCGATGGGTGTGGCCGCATGCCGCATCGCCGTGGTGTCGGGCCGCAACGCCATCGGCATTGAACTGCCAAATGCCCGGCGCGAAACGGTCTATCTGCGCGACCTGCTGTCTTCGCCCGACTATGAGCGATCACAAGGCGTGCCAATGGCGCTGGGCGAAACCATTGGTGGCGAGCCCTATATCGCCGACCTGTCGAAAATGCCCCACCTGCTGATCGCCGGCACGACCGGCTCGGGCAAGTCGGTGGGGGTCAATGCGATGATCTTGTCGATCCTCTACCGGCTGAGCCCGGAAGAGTGCCGTTTCATCATGATCGACCCGAAGATGCTGGAACTCAGCGTCTACGACGGCATTCCGCACCTGCTTGCCCCGGTGGTTACCGATCCGAAGAAGGCCATCGTGGCCTTGAAATGGACAGTGCGGGAGATGGAAGACCGCTACCGCAAGATGTCGAAGATCGGCGTGCGCAATGTCGCCGGCTACAATGAGCGCGCGCGCGAGGCCGAGGCCAAGGGTGAGCACTTTGAACGCACCGTGCAGACCGGCTTTGATGACGCCGGCCGCGCCGTCTACGAGAGCGAGAAGATTCGCCCCGATCCCATGCCCTACCTGGTGGTGGTGATCGACGAAGTGGCCGACCTGATGATGGTGGCCGGCAAGGATATCGAGGGCGCGGTGCAGCGGCTGGCCCAGATGGCCCGCGCCGCCGGCATCCACCTGATCATGGCTACACAGCGCCCGTCAGTTGATGTGATCACCGGCACGATCAAGGCCAATTTCCCGACCCGGATTAGCTTCCAGGTTACCAGCAAGATCGACGCCCGCACCATTCTCGGCGAACAGGGTGCAGAGCAGCTGCTGGGCCAGGGCGACATGCTCTACATGGCCGGTGGCGGGCGGGTAACGCGCCTGCACGGTCCGTTTGTGTCCGACGGCGAGGTCGAGGCCGTCGCTAGGTTCCTGCGCGCCCAGGGCCAGCCGCAATACCTGGAAGCCGTCACCGCCAACGAGGATGAGGACGGTTTCGATGGCGAAGGCGGCGGATCTGGCGGCGAGGGCGAGGGCGACCTCTACGATCAGGCGGTGGCCGTGGTGACGCGGGATCGCAAGGCCAGCACCTCCTACATCCAGCGCCGGCTGCAGATCGGCTACAACCGCGCCGCCTCGCTGATGGAGCGCATGGAACAGCAGGGCGTTGTCGGGGCGGCCAATCATGCCGGGAAGCGCGAAATCCTGGCCGGACCTCCGCCTCCACCTTGACGCTGGGCCTTTTCGTTTCATGTTTGCGAAATAGTTGGGATCGGTCGGTTTTCAGATCAGCCTATGCCGATCGCCTAAACAAACGGCTCCTTGAGGGCACCGCCTTCGCGCTCTAGGACTGCTGCTGATGAAATATGCACCCCTCCTGCTCGCCCTGGCCCTGGTGCCGCTCGCCGCCACGGCGCAGACGCCACGAGCCCCTGCGCCCGCCATGGAAGCCGGCAGGCCTGCGTCGACGCCGCTGAGCCCTGACGACCAGGCCATCGTCGACCGGGCGGTAACCTATCTGGAGGGGCTGAGCGCCGCCACCGGTCGATTCGCCCAGACCGATGCGCGCGGCACGGAGACAGGGGGGACTATCAGCCTGCAGCGCCCTGGA
>CANKEA010000079.1 GCA_947480815.1 Caulobacterales bacterium
CAGTGCTCCATAGAATAGAACCCGGTCGCGGCCGCCTTCTGGGCCGGCGTCCAGGCAGCCTCGGTCTTATCGAAATAGTGCATCATCAGCGGGCAGTCGGCCCAGGCTGGCAGCAGGGTGATCAAGTCGGGGTAGCTGCGCTCGGGCAGCAGGCCGTCGAGCAGCCCAGGATAGTTGTACGTCAGCAGGAACTGCTGCATCGAGCCGCCCGAGCCGCCCAGGCCGATGGTGTAGCGCGGCAGGCCGAAGCTTTCGACGAAGTGCTCCTTCACCATCATCATGGTTTCAGCTGAGATCACGTCGTTGCAGTTCTGACCCTCGACGTTGAAGGTGGCAGAGGCGACCGCATAGCCCTTGTCGAGCGGGTCGTTGTTCATCTCGCCGCCGTTGACGACGCCGCCGTTATTGCGACCCTGACGGAAGGCCGCGCCACAGCCGCCGCCGAAGCTGTAGACCAGCACACCGTTCCAGCCGGGGGATTTCGAGGTGAGGCTTGGCGTGTCATCGGGCGTGGCCAGCATAGCGATCTGATAGATCGAGCGGTTGATCACGCCTGTTTCCAGCCGCACGATATAATCGACGCTCGCCCCGGTCGATAGGGTGGTGCGCGCTAGGTCGGCCGGCTTGGGGCCCTTGGGATTATAGGATTTCAGCGGCCCGCCGCTGGTGGGCTTATAGACGTACTGCACATTGGTCAGGGCCCAGCAGTCGGTATCCTTGGGCGCGCCGAGCGTGGTTCCGTCGGGCATTTTCACCGCCGCTGTTTCGCAAACGAACGGCGTTTGGTGCGGACCAGAGAACACGGGACCGGCATTGGGATAATCGGTCAGGGTGATGGACGCCTTAGCGGCACCGGCGCTGGCAGCAACTTGGTTGGCCCCGACCTTCAGCCCATCGATGACCCCGCGCCGGGTGGCACCGGCTCCCGTCAGGTGAGATGTCTGATCCGCGCCATTGACGGTGAGCTTCAAGCCCGGGCCCGCGCCGGTCACTTCGACCAGCGCATTCTCACCCGTCACCCGGCTGGGGCTGGAAGAAACAACCTTGATGGCCAGGGGTGCGGGGGCCGCCGTTGCCGTGGCACCGATCGCCGCCGCTAAAACCAGCGACCGCGCCATGTGTGCGCCGAAACCGATTGCATCAGCCATCGCTATCTCCCTATGGACGTCTCTTGATCCCGGGCAAAGTTGTGCGACTGCCCCAGCGGTTTGTCTACAGCTGGCATGCCAAGGCGTGCTGCAGAGCAGCGGACCCAAGAAGACAGGCTAGCCGCGGCTTTGCACCGCCGCCAGGGCGGTCATGTTGACGATACCGCGCGCTGTCGCGGCGGGCGTCAGCACATGCAGCGGCAGCGACATCCCCATAAAGATCGGACCGACCAGCAAGCCCTCGGTGGCGGCGCTGAGCAGGGTCAGGCTGATATTTGCCGCATCGAGCGTGGGCATGACCAGCAGATTGGCCGATCCGCTGAGGCGTCCGTCCATGACCAGCTTATTGCGCAGCGCCTCGCTCAAGGCCGCGTCGGCGTGCATCTCACCATCGACTTCCAGATCGGGTGCGCGATCGTGGATCAGGGCCAGGGCCTCACGCATCTTGCGGGCGTTGGGGGCATTGCTGGCGCCGAAACTGGAATGCGACAGCAGGGCCACCTTGGGCACCACACCGAACTGTTCGACCGCTTCCGCCGCCAGCAGGGTCAACTCGGCCACCTCTTCAGCGGTCGGATCGACGTTGACGTGCGTGTCGCAGATAAACAGGACACCGTTCTGCAGGATCAGAGCCGATAGGGCGTAGATCCGGTTCGCCCCTGCCTTGCGGGGGATGATTGGCATGACATAGCTGGCCTGGGTCCACCAATCGCCACGTCCACCGACAAGGGCCGCATCGACCGCGCCGGAGCGCAGCAGCATGGCGGCGGTCACGCTGGGCCGGCTGGTCACGCGCCGCTCCGCCGCAAGCGGCGGCACCCCGCGCCGGCCAACAGCGGCTTGATATTGCTCGATCAGTGGCGCGAGCGCCTCGACGTCGGTGGTCGGATCCAGCACCTTCACCTTGCCACCCAGATCCAGCCGCAGGCCCATGGCCTTGACCTTGCCCTCGATGACCGAGCGACGGCCGATTAGCAGCGGCTGGGCTAGTCCCTCATCGACCACGGTCTGGACCGCGCGCAACACGCGCTCATCCTCGCCCTCGGCAAACGCTACCCTAGACTGGGCCTTGCGCGCGCGATCAAAGATCGGCCGCATTAGCTGGCCCGAACGATAGACAAACCGTTCCAAGTCGCGCTGATAAACCGCAAAATCGGCGATCGGGCGGGTGGCAACACCACTGTCCATGGCCGCCTTGGCCACGGCCGGGGCGATCTTGAGGATCAGGCGCGGATCGAAAGGCTTTGGAATGATGTATTGCGGGCCGAACAGCGGAGCGGCACCGCCATAGGCGGCGGCGACGACTTCGGAAGCCTCAGCGCGGGCGAGGTCGGCAATGGCTTTTACCGCCGCCACCTTCATGGCCTCATTGATCTCGGTGGCCCCCACGTCCAGCGCACCCCGGAATATGAACGGGAAGCAGAGCAGATTGTTGACCTGATTAGGATAGTCGGTCCGGCCAGTGGCCATGATGGCGTCCGGCCGCGCCGCCGTGACAAGTTCGGGCATGATCTCTGGATCGGGATTGGCCATGGCCAGGATCAGCGGCTTATCGGCCAATAGCGGCAGCCACTCGGGATTGAACACATTGGGGGCCGACAGCCCCAGGAAGATATCGGCACCCGGCAAGACGTCAGGCAGACGCCGCGCGTCGGTACGGCGGGCATAGCGCGCCATATTCGGCGGCATGTTCTCCTCGCGCCCGTCATAGACCACGCCCTTGATGTCGGTCAGGGTGACGTTGTCGGTCGGCAGGCCCATGGAGACCAGCAGGTCGACGCAGGCCAGGGCCGCGGCACCCGCGCCCGAGGTGACGAGGCGCACGTCCTTCAGTTTCTTGCCCTGCAACACAAGGGCGTTCAACACCGCCGCCGCGCAGACGATGGCGGTACCGTGCTGATCGTCGTGGAATACCGGGATCGACATGCGCTCGCGCAAAGCCGCCTCGATATAAAAACACTCCGGGGCCTTAATGTCTTCGAGGTTGATGCCCCCAAAGGTCGGCTCCAGTGAAGCCACCGCCTCGATGAACTTGTCCGGGTCCAGCTGGTTGATCTCGATGTCAAACACATCGATGCCAGCAAACTTTTTGAACAGGACAGCCTTGCCCTCCATCACCGGCTTGCTGGCCAGGGGGCCGATATTTCCAAGCCCCAGCACGGCCGTGCCATTGGTGATCACACCGACCAGATTGCCGCGGATGGTGTAGTCGCGCGCCTTGTCGGGATCGGCGGCGATTTCCTCGCAAGCCGCCGCCACGCCGGGCGAATAAGCCAAGGCGAGATCGCGTTGCGTCGCCATGCGCTTGGTGGCCTCAATGGCCATCTTCCCGGGCCTTGGCAACCGGTGGTAGTCCAGCGCCGCCTTACGAAAATCCTCGTCCATTCTTCACCCAACATACGGCTTGGCGTCGCGGCGCACTATCGTCACCGCGTCCTCACGCATCTAATGGCCCCCCCAGCCCAGATCGTCCAGCGGGGATGGGCTTTCCCAAGCGATACGGGCCTGCTAGCAATAAATTATACGAATGGCGATCTGCCCCGCGACGGGGCATTGGCACGTCCGTAGGCTGAATGCAGTTTAGGGGAAGGCTGTCTAACAATGACAATCCCAGCCATAGCTCGGTGCGCTGCCCTGCTGTCGGCGACCGCGCTTCTGCTTACCGCCTGCGGAGGCGGCGGCGGATCGACAGCTGAGGTCGGTTCGGCCGCGTCTACTGCGCGAGCCGCCGCGCCAATGAGCGCTCCCGACGCCGTTCGACTGGCAAAACAGGCCAGTTTTGGACCAAACCAAGCTTTGGTCGACCATATCATCGCTGTGAACATCAACGCTTGGCTCGAGGAGCAGTTCGCCGCCACTGGCAGCACCTATTCGGACCTGGCCACCCGGGTCGCGGCCCGAAACTACTGCAATCTGATGACCGGCACGGCGGCCACGATCTGCAATCGCGACTATATGAGCTCCACCCCCCTGGCGATGCGCTTCTACAGCGACGCCATGCAGCAACCAGACCAACTGCGCCAGCGCGTCGCCTTCGCCCTGTCGCAGATCCTGGTGGCGTCCGACGTGGAAGTCCATTCCACCGCCGGCCAGGCGGCAATGAACCAGATCTTTCT
Organism: Caulobacterales bacterium; assembly: GCA_947480815.1. Classification (GTDB taxonomy): domain Bacteria; phylum Pseudomonadota; class Alphaproteobacteria; order Caulobacterales; family Caulobacteraceae; genus Caulobacter. Next base: position 4,265 of record CANKEA010000079.1, read on the forward strand.
TGACAATGCCTTCGGCAACTATCGCGAAATCCTCAAGGCCGTGACGCTTAGCGCCTACATGGGCGACTACCTGGACATGGCCAACAGCTCCAAGTCCGCGCCCAACGAAAACTACGCCCGCGAGCTGATGCAGCTCTTCTCAATGGGCATCAACAAGCTCAATGCCGACGGGACCGAACAACTCAACGCCACCGGTGCAACCATCCCAACCTACACCGCCGCCGACGTAAAAGATGTCGCCCGGGCGCTGACCGGCTGGACCTACGCCCGCATAGGCACGGCGCCGCTAAGCGACTCCAACAATCTTGACTACTCCAAGCCCATGATCGCCAACGCGGCGATCTACGACACCGGTGCCAAGAGCTTCCTGGGAACCACAGTGGCCGCCGGAGCCAGCCAAGACGTCAGCCTTAACAGTGTGGTCGACACGGTATTCAGCGACGCATCAACTCCGCCCTATATATCTCAGCAGCTGATCCAGCAGTTGGTCACCTCCAACCCAACGCCAGCCTATGTGGCCCGGGTAACGGCGGTGTTCATCAACAACGGTTCTGGCACGCGAGGCGACCTAAAATCCGTGATCCGCGCGATTCTGACCGACCCCGAAGCCCGCGGGGATTCAAAAGTTATCGCCAGCTATGGCAAGGTGAAGGAGCCTGTGCTGCTCAGCACCGCTATTGGCCGTCTAGCTGGGTTCAAGTCAGATGGCTACGCGTTCACGACGCGGGATGTGGCTATGGGTCAGGCCCCGTTCCGCGCCCCAAGCGTGTTCAACTTCTATCCGCCGGACTATCCTTTGCCGCAGGGCGGCGGTCTGATCAGCCCACCTTCGAAACTGATGACCACGTCCACCATCCTGGCGCGCCATAACCTCGTCTATGACTGGACCTTCAGCGGAGATGCCACTAGCCGCGGCGAATATGCGCCACAGGCCACCATTGCTGATGCGACCGGAACAATTCCGGACTGGACGAGCTGGGAGGCACTGACCGATCCCAATGCAATCATCGACCGCATCGACCTATTGATGCTCAATAACACCATGGCCCCAGCCCAGCGCACCGCCCTGCTGGCCGCAATGACCCCGATCACCAACGCTGACCCGGCTATCCAGGCCCGCAAGCGGGCGCAGACTGCACTCTACATCGTCGGGACCTCGCCGATGTTCCAGATCGATCGCTGAGGAGGGATCAAACCATGACGATTTCTCGACGCGAATTTTCCAGACTGATCGCAGGCGGCGGTGCCTTGGCTGCCATGGGCCAGCTGAGCCGCACGGCTGCGCTCGCCCAGACGACCTCCAGCTATAGGGCCATGGTCGGTGTGTTTCTATTCGGCGGCAATGACGCCTGGAACATGGTGGTGCCGACCGACAGCCGTTATGCGACCTATGCCTCGACCCGCAACGCTGGACTAGTGTTGCCCAAAACCTCGCTGATGGCGCTGAGCGGTACGGCCTTCGGCCTGCATCCAAGCTTCGCGCCGCTGCAGACGGCCTGGAACGAGGGTGCCATGAACGTGGTGCTCAACACCGGTTCACTGTTCCAGCCCCTGACCCGCACCCTCTACCAGACCCGACCCGACCTCGTACCGCTAAACCTGATGTCACACGCCGACGAACAGGCGCACTGGCAGGGCAACCGGGCGCGTGAAACCAGTCTCGATGGCTACATGGGACGCATGGCCGATAAAATGTCGCCGACGGCGCTCTCGCCGCTGATCTCCATCGCCGGTTCCAATTTGATCACTATCGGTAAGAGGTCCTCGCCCCTGGTGCTGCCCTCGACCGGAACCATTAGTCGCAATGGTTTCGTGCAAGGCTCGACCAACACCACTATCGCCGCACGCCAATCTGCGATCACCGCTTTTTCTGACGCAAACATGCTGGGTAC
>CANKEA010000080.1 GCA_947480815.1 Caulobacterales bacterium
CCAAAGAGCGTGGATAGCCGACGGTGATGGATGTTCAGCTATCCCGCTGAATATTTATGGTTGATGCCGCCTTAATTGATTTTAACGCCTTGTTAATTTTTACGGCTCCGGCTTTTCTGGGTCGGCGTTAGGTCTTTGTTAACCGTCCCGTCTTGGGACGGCGGAGATCGGAGCCGCCCCAGGTTTGAGTTCGGTCGAGACCTGCGCCGCCGCCTTTCAAGCGACAATGGGCTCAAGTCGCGCAGCGACGGTCTGACCCGCGGTGACGGGGCTATGCTCGAACTGCTCGATCTAGATCTGCTCCAGAATGAAGCTCGCGCTGCTGATATCTCCGCCGGTCACATTGGTGCCAAGGATATGCCGTCGCGGTGCCTGACTGCCGCGGGTGTCTGGCGTGAACTGGCCCGCCGTTCGGGCGATGCCGTCGCCTTGCGCAAGGCCGCCGCCCATGCCCAGGCCGCCCTTGAAGGTTTCGAGCGAGAGGGCCGCAAAGCCGCCGCCGCTCGCGCCCGTTGCGAGCAGGCTGCCGCCGCCATGCTTGGCGCAGATCTGTTCGGCGACGAGGACCTGATTGCCGCTGCCGCCATCACCCTGAAATCCGCTGCGGCCCTAACCGGCGTCGGCGCAGCCCTAGCTCAGGCCATGCTGGCAGGTCTGGAAGGGCGCCGTGTTCTAGCCAGCGGCGACGCCGATGCGGCCATCGCTGTCTACGCCGCCTTTGCCACGCCGCTCGCCACGCTCGAGGCCGCCGGCAGCAAGACGCCGGCCGTGCGCCTAGCTGCCGCCGAACAACGCATCGTGCGGGCCGATATGCTGATCGGTTGCGCTGCAAAGCTGGAAAGCCACAACTTGGCCGACCAGGCCCAGAGAGAGATCCGGCTGGCGCTGCAAAACCTCGACCCGTTCTATGAGCCACTCTTGTGGGCACGCGCCCGGTCTTTGAATGGCTCTATCCTGACCCTCACGGGCGAACTGGAGGGCGACATCGGGCCGATCGCTGATGGGGTCAAAATCCTGACTCATACGGTCGAGGCGGTCAGCCGGGATCACAGCCCGCTCGACTGGGCCCGCGTCCAGGCCGCCCTGGGCCTGGCCTTGAAAATCATGGGCGACGCTTCGGGTAACAGCCGCGCCTTCGACCAGGCAGTCAGTTGTTTCGACCGGGCCAGTGCCGTCCTGGCCGCTCAACCCGCCCTGGCCCTGCGCGCCGTGGTCTCCAGCCAGCGCGCTGGTGCCCTGGCCCGCTGTGCGGAACTGACCGCTGATATCGCTGTGCTCGACGCCGCCGAGGCTGCCTTGCGCTCCGAGCTTTCCGATCGGTCCACGGCCATCGATCCCGTGGCCTGGGCCATTTGCCAAACCAATCTGGCCCGAATTTATGAGTCTCGCGCCGAACTAACCGGGCGAGACAATGGCCAACGGGCCGCCGCCGCGCTGGCGCTGGCTTCAGCCTTCGATGTTTTTGCCGAACATGGGCTTCGGTCGCTTAGCGGCATGGCCCTGTGCGCCCTGGAGCGGGTCCGTAGCGCCTGAACTAGGCCGCCGCCACGTCGCCCGAGCGACGGCGTATGCGCCAGAAGCGGATCGTCTGCATGGCGGCTTCGGGTGTCACCGCGTCATACAGTGCGCCGTACTCCCGCGCGCGGCCGATTGCGTTGGCGTCCTTTTTCTTGGATCAGCACGGCAAAGGTCAGAAACAGCCGAGGCTCGAGCTTCGCGGCCCGGCAAACGATGGCCAATGCGTCGAGGTCGCGGCGTTCCAGAATCCGGGCGGCGGTGTGGAAATCGATGTCAGCCATCTTGGCCATGGCCCAGGTCAGGGTTCGACCGCTGGTGCCGCCAGTATCATAAGCCCCGCCATAGCCGTTGACGCGAGGGCCATAGCGGTCCTGCGCCACGGCAGGTGCGGCCAAAGCGACAAAAGCAGCGATGCAGAGGACTCTATTCATCCCCGCCAGCCGCAGACTATTGGGCTTAATCCCCGACTAACGCGCCGGCCCGGATCCGGACCACCAGACGAGCAGCCGCCGCTCCAGCGCCTGTACCGCCCCGTGCAACACCAGGCCCAGGGCCGCCAGCACCGCCAGGGCTGCGAACATACGGTCGGTCTGTAGACGATTACCCGACTCTAGAATCCGCCAGGCCAGGCCCTGCGCCGCCCCCGATCCGGCCACGAATTCCGCCACCACCGCCCCGATAACCGCCAGTCCCGCCGCCACGCGATGGCCTTCCAGTAGAAACGGCGTTGCCGCCGGTAGCCGCAGCCGGACCAGCCTCTGCCAGCGACTGGAACCATAAAGATCGAACAGGCGCTCCAGTCCTGGATCGGCGGATTTCAACCCGGCTGACGCGCCAGAAAAAATCGGGAAGAACGCCACGATGGCGGCCAGCGCCACGATGGCCCGCGCCGGATGGTCTAGCCCGGACCAGATCAGGAACAGCGGTGCCACGGCCACGACTGGTGTGACTTGAGCCGCCACAGCTAGCGGCCGCACGGCCCGTTCCAGGGCCGGGCTGAGCGCGGTAATCAAGGCCAGTCCGCAGCCGGCCACGCTGGCCAGCGCCAGAGCGCAGAGCGCCATCGAAAGCGTGTTCCAAGCGCCGATCAGCAGTGTCGGGGCGTCAGAGGCCAAACGCGCCACGACCGCCGAGGGCGGGGGGAGGACATAGGCGGGAAGATGCAGCAGGCGGCAGGCCGCCTCCCATCCGGTCAGTAGCACGGCGATCAGGATGGCGGGCGAGAGCCAACGGCCGATCATGGCAGCCGCCCGCCCAAGAGCAGGCCCTCATGGATCCAGCCGAAAATCTGTAGTCCGGCGAGGAGGGCGAAGGCCACGATGACCAGCTTAATCTGCCAACCGGGCTGGAGTGGTTTCATGCCGGCACCGCTTCCATCGCTTGCGCCAGCATAGCGCTGACGGTCTCCGTCGCCGCCCGGAAACCTGGCGTGGTGCGAAAGCCCGCCGGACGGGACAGGGCCCCTTCAATCGCCAGTTCCCCGGCCTGCCGCCCCGGCCCGGGCGTCATCACCACCACGCGCGAGGCCATATAGACGGCCTCCTCGACATTGTGGGTCACAAACAGCACGGCGGGTTTGAGGTCGGCCACCAGGGCCAGGACGTCATCGGCCAGCTGACGCCGGGTTATTTCGTCGAGCGCCGCGAACGGTTCGTCCAGCAGCAGCAGGCGCGGGTCGGCCACCAGGGCACGGGCCAGAGAGGCTCGCATCGCCATGCCGCCGGACAGTTGGGCCGGGGATTTATCCATTGCGGCATCCAGCCCCACCCGCTTTAGGGCCAGCGCCGCCGTCTGGCGGGCCTGCGCCTGTGCCTGGCCCGCCAGGACCAGCGGCAGGGCGACATTATCCAGAGCCGACAGCCAAGGCGCCAGGGTGGGGGACTGGAATACCAGGGCCGTCTCGCCCCGCCCCGCCTGCCGGATCACGCTGCCCACAGTGGGCTTTTCGAGTCCAGCCAACAACCGCAGCGCTGTTGACTTGCCACAGCCGGATGGCCCGACCAGCGCCACGATTTCGCCGCCGCTCAAAGCCAGGTCGAATGGCCCCAGCGCTCGGCGGCCGCCATATTCCGCCACAGCGCCATGCAGTGTGGCTATCATTTTTCCAGCTTCATTTTGTTGGCGCTGAGCGCTTTGGCAGGAAGTCCAGTCGGTAGGCCGCCTTGTAGTCCAGTGTCTTGGGGTACACGCCCTGGCTGACGGCAGCGTCGAAGAACGTTTTCCATCGCGCGTCGCTCATCTGGCCGATCTCGCCCGGTTTGCCGACGATATTGTAGGTCCGCATCTTCTCGCGAGCCTGGTCAAGGACGTCTTGCGCCATCTCCGGATTGTCCTTGCGGATCAGGGCGTCGCCCGGCGCAGGGTCGCCATAGAGGTAGGTCAGCCACCCTGCCGCACTGGCTTCGACAAAGGCGCGCACCGCTTCTGGATGGGCGGCGGCGAAGCTGTCGGGAACCATCACTATGTCGGCGTAGCTGGGGTAACCCTCGTCAGCGAGCAGGAACACACGCGGCGGCGTGCCGCTCTCTTTGGCGATCGTATAGGGCTCGCTGGTGACATAGCCCTGCTGCGCCGCTCGCTTATCGGCCAGGAATGGCGCGGAATTGAAGGTGTATTTGCGCACCTGGCTGTCGGTGAAGCCATATTTCGCCTTCAGCCAAACCCAGAAGGCGGTGACCGACTCGTCGGCCAGGAGGATCGGGTGGTTCTTGAGATCGGCGATCGTATTGATCCCGGCGCCCGGGTGGACCATCAGCACCTGCGGGTCTTTCTGCATAAAGGCCGCCACGGCCTTCACCGGTGCGTTTACCGCTGCCAGGTTCATCACCACGAAGCTGTTGGAGCCGATCCCCACATCCACTGCCCCGGTGGCGAGCAGTTGCGGCACATTCACCGCCGGTCCGCCCTGGTAGAACGTTACGTTCAGGCCGCGTCGGGCGTATTCGCCGGTGGCGAGGGCTTGATAATAACCCCCATGCTCGGCCTCGGCGCGCCAGTCGGTGGCGAAGCGCACAGCCGTCAGGGCAGAGGGTGCGGCGGCCGGTTTCGGCACCGGTTTGCAGGCGGTCAGCAGGACTAGCGACGTTATCGCCAGCAGGGTGCGTTTGGTGATGGTCATCTTGGTCCCCGAGTCCAACGAAACTAGCGCGTTGTGCGCGGACCCCAAACGGAAAAGAGGGCGCAGCTTCCGGTTTCCCGGCCGCTCCGCCCTCCATCCCGAGCCCCGTGAAGGGCCGGTGCCTCTGGGTGGGCTGGATTCTGGGCCATCGGGGTCGCCCCCTAGCGGCTTGCTCTCGAAACCCGTCCCGCTTCCGGTCGATCCCGCCGGCTTTCGCCCTTGGCAAAGCCCTTCTTCGGGTTGCCGCGATTTGGTGTCCCAGGTCGCCCCGGAGCGGCCAGACCGCTTGTTCCTTTAGATGTTTGACGCATGCCGCTGCTGCCGGTGGCTGGCAACTGGCCCTGTGCAATCGCAGGTGCGTAAAACGGTGGATATCCGGTTCTTGAACGGGGGACAGCCATGCGCCAGCCCAGGCGGCTAAACGCCTTGCGACTTATCCACCGGCAAGCGCGGTTCGTTTGTCTTCCAGAGCCAACCACTCGTTTTCCGCCTCGGCCAGCTGGGCCTGGGCGGAAGAGATCGCCTTCATCAGGGCGTCGAACCGCGCCGGGTTGCGGCTATAGAGCGCTGGGTCGGCCAGTTCCTTTTCGAACCCGCCAATCGCCGCAGGCAAGCTCACGACCAGGGCCTCTAACTCTTCAAGCCGACGCTGATCCTTGTAGGAAAGCTTGGTGGATTTGCTGGCCGGTTGGGCAGGCGTTGCAATAGGCACACTGGTGGACGACATCTTGCGCCGTGATGTGCCACTGGCGCTTTCGAGGAAGTCTGGGTTCTGTTCCAGGAAATCCTTCCAGCCGCCGGGGGTCTCCACGATATGGCCACGCCCGTCCAGGGCGATGGTCGAGGTGGCGAGGCGGTCGATAAAGTCGCGGTCGTGGCTGACCAGCAGCAGCACCCCATCGTAGTCTGCCAGCACATCTTCCAGCCGGTCGAGGGTATCGGCGTCCAGGTCGTTGGTCGGTTCGTCCAGCACCAGCAGGTCAGCGCTCTGGGCCAGGGCCTTGGCCAGCAGCAGGCGGTTGCGCTCGCCGCCAGACAGGCTGGCGACCGGCTGGCGCAGCTGTGCCTCGGTGAACAGAAAGTCCTTAGCGTAGCCGACCACGTGCTTTGGCTGGCCCCGCACCATTACCTGGTCTCCGCCCAGCGGGGTCAGCGCCTGCCGCAGGGTGGCCGTGGGATCGAGCTGGGCGCGTGCCTGATCGACGTAGACCACCTTGAGAGTCTCGGCGAGCTTCACCGTCCCGGCGTCCGCCGCGATCTCGCCCAGCAGCAGCTTGACCAAGGTGGTCTTGCCCGCGCCGTTGCGGCCGACGATCGCCACGCGGTCGCCGCGCTGGATGCGCGTTGAGAAGTTGGAAATCAGGGTGCGGCCGTTGAACGCCTTGCTCAGCCCCTTGGCCTCGATGATCCGCTTGGATTGCGATCCGCCGCTTTCCAGCCCCATCGAGACCGTGCCGCGCTGATCGGCCTGCCAGGCGACCTTTTCGGCCCGCAGCTCCAGCAAGCGGCGGCGGCGGC
>CANKEA010000081.1 GCA_947480815.1 Caulobacterales bacterium
CCAGCCGCAGTGCGATTGGCGCATCGCCGGTGCCGAGTGGTCCGATCAGCGCCAGAAAGGCGCCGGCCGCGACACAGATCAGGGTGATCCGCGGCAGGGCGATCGCTGCGGCTGGCGAAGCGTGAAGGGCATTGGGCGTCGATTCACGCAGAGGATCGGTCAAGTCACGTATCCGAGGTTTCGGCGGCGGAAGGGCTCCGCCAACTTGGCGATCTCGACCTCGCCTGACAACCCGCCGGGACGCCCGCCATGAAAATACCCAACACCACCAACACGACGATTCGCCTCGTCATCCTGCCAGCCATCGCCCTCAATCTCGCGGTGCTTTGGCTGACCCGTGATCAGCTCGCCGGGTTTGCCCGCGCCCATCTGCATGCGCCAGACTGGGCGCTGGTGGCGCGGCAGAGCTGGACGATTCAGCTGCACCTCTATGCGGCGCTCAGTGCCTTTTTGATCGCGCTGTTCATGTTGTCAGGCCCCAAGGGCACGCGGGTTCACCGTACGGTCGGCTGGGCCTGGGTGATTTTGATGATGACCACGGCGGTGTCATCCTTCTTCGTCCGCACCCTCAACCCGGGACATATGAGTTGGATTCATCTGCTGTCGGGATGGGTTGCCTTCGCGACCCCGCTTGGGGTCTGGGCTGCCCGCACCCATCGGGTCAGGCTGCATCGGCATATGATGACCGTTTTGGTCGTCGGCGGCCTGTTCATCGCCGGCGCCTTTACCTTCGTTCCTGGCCGCCTGATGTGGCGGGTCTTCTTCTAGCAGGGCGCGTGGATCACACCCGAATGATCGTATCGCTGTAGGCGGCGAGGCGCTCGTCACGGGTTAGCAGGCGTAGGGGCTCGGCTTGGGCCTGAGCGGCCAGCAAACGATCGAACGGATCGGCGTGTAACATGGGCAGGGTCTCGGCCAGCAGCACATGGGCTGGGGTGAGGTCCAGCAGGTCGTAGCCGGCGCGTCGGAAAAGGTTGGTGGCCCGCGCTGCGCCGATAGGCACACGCGCCGCGCCCTCTGGGGCCAAGCTGTGCTTCAGCGAAATTTCCCACAGCGACACCACGCTGACGAACACTGTGTTGGCTGGGTCTTCGATCAGGTCGTGCGCCTGAGGTGTCAGCTTTTCCGGATCGGCCAGGGCGAACAGCGCCACCTGGGTGTCGAGCAACAGCCTCATGGGCGGCGACCGCCGAGCATCACGGCGATGACGTCGCTTTCGGCGTCCAGATCGTCAGGGACCGAGAACTGGCCCTCGGCCACCCCGATGCGACGCCCCGGCGCGCGATGATGCATCGGAACGAGCCGGGCCGCGGGTTTGCCGTTGCGGGCGATGATGATTTCCGCCTCCGCGCCACTTTCAACCAGCTCAACCAGTTTCGAGAGCTGACTCTTGGCCTCGAACATATTGATTGTCGTCATCATATTTCCTAGCTAAGTCTAGCTAAGACTAACTTGACGCTTTTCCGAGCGCAAGCGGTTGCGCCGCTCCATCGCGAATCCTATAAGGTGCCGAACCGATGCGGGAACGCGGGAAAAGGCGAACGATGAATATCCACGAGCATCAGGCCAAGGCCGTACTGGCGCAGTTCGGCGTCCCCATTCCGAAGGGGTTCGCAGCCTTCACGCCGGCGGAAGCCAAGGCGGCCGCCGAAAAGCTCCCTGGCCCAGTCTTTGTCGTAAAGAGCCAGATCCACGCTGGCGGGCGCGGCAAGGGCAAATTCGAAGGGCTCGGCCCCGACGCCAAGGGCGGCGTTCGCGTCGTCAAGTCGGTGGCTGAGGTCGAAAGCAATGCCGCCGAAATGCTCGGCCGGGTGCTGGTGACTCACCAAACCGGCCCCAAGGGCAAGCAGGTCAGTCGCCTCTACATCGAGGAAGGCGCGGCGATCGCGAAGGAATTCTACCTGTCGCTGCTGGTTGACCGCGAGACCAGCAAGGTTTCGGTCGTCTCCTCGACCGAGGGCGGGATGGACATCGAGGATGTCGCCCACGCCACGCCGGAAAAAATCCACACCTTCTCGATCGACCCAGCCACCGGCGTGTGGCCAACCCACGCGCGCGCCCTTGCGAAGTCGCTAGGCTTGACCGGCGGCCTCGCCAAGGAGGCGGCCAGTCTGTTGAGCCAGCTGTATGAAGCCTTCCTGGCCAAGGACATGGCCATGCTGGAAATCAACCCGCTGATCGTCACGGCAGACAACCACCTGCGGGTTTTGGACGCTAAGCTGTCGTTCGACGGCAACGCCCTGTTCCGCCACCCCGACATCGTGGCGCTGCGCGATACCAGCGAAGAGGACGAGAAAGAGATCAAGGCCAGTGAATATGGCCTGGCCTACATCGCCCTCGATGGCGAAATTGGCTGCATGGTCAATGGGGCCGGTCTGGCCATGGCCACCATGGACATCATCAAGCTTTACGGGGCCGAACCGGCCAACTTCCTCGACGTGGGTGGCGGGGCGACCAAGGAAAAGGTCACCGCGGCCTTTAAGATCATCACCGCTGATCCGGCCGTGAAGGGCATTCTGGTCAATATTTTCGGCGGTATTATGCGCTGTGACATTATCGCCGAAGGTGTGATCGCCGCCGTGAAGGAAGTCGGGCTGCAGGTTCCGCTCGTGGTGCGGCTCGAAGGCACCAACGTGGATCAAGGCAAGAAAATTATCTCGGAAAGCGGCCTGAACGTCATTGCCGCCAACGATCTATCGGATGGGGCGGAGAAGATAGTCGCCGCTGTGAAGGGCGCTCGCTAATGTCGGTTCTCGTCAACGCCAATACAAAAGTTATCTGCCAGGGCATCACCGGTGCCCAAGGCACCTTCCACACCGAACAGGCTATCGCCTACGGCACCAAGATGGTCGGTGGGGTTACCCCCGGCAAGGGTGGCCAGACCCATATTGGCCTGCCCGTCTTCGATACGGTCGGCGAGGCTAAGGCCGCGACGGGCGCCGATGCCAGTGTGATCTACGTGCCGCCGCCCTTCGCGGCGGACTCTATCCTGGAGGCCATTGAGGCGGAGATCGGCCTGATCGTCTGCATCACCGAGGGCATCCCGGTGCTGGACATGGTCAAGGTCAAGAAGGCCCTAGCGGGCTCCAAGTCGCGGCTGCTGGGCCCAAATTGCCCGGGCGTGCTGACCCCCGGCCAGTGCAAAATCGGCATCATGCCCGGCTCGATTTTTTCTCAAGGCAGCGTCGGCGTCGTAAGTCGTTCGGGAACCCTGACCTATGAGGCCGTGTTCCAGACCACCAACGCAGGCCTGGGTCAAACCACCGCAGTTGGCATCGGCGGCGACCCGGTGAAGGGGACTGAATTCATCGACGTGCTGGAAATGTTCCTGGCAGACGAGGCCACCAAGTCGATTGTGATGATCGGCGAAATTGGCGGCAGCGCTGAGGAGGCCGCGGCGCAATTCCTCATCGATGAGGCTAAGCGCGGGCGCAAAAAACCTATGGTTGGTTTCATCGCCGGCCGCACGGCCCCGCCGGGACGTCACATGGGTCACGCCGGTGCCATCATCAGTGGCGGCAAGGGTGGGGCTGAAGACAAGATCCAGGCCATGGAGGCTGCGGGCATCCGCGTGTCGCCGTCGCCGGCCCGGCTAGGCGAAACCCTTCTGGAATTGCTCAAGGGTTAGGCGTGAGCAGACAAAATGGGCTGGCCGGTTCGCCGGATTAAGAGACCCTATATAAACCCCGATTAGATACCGAAGGAGCGGCACGGATCGCTGATTCGGACGGCAAGGGCGGAACGCAGATGGCGGACGACGCAGGCATCATCAACCAGGTCTTGACCGAGACCTCCTTCCTCTATGGCGCCAATGCCGCCTTTGTGGAGGACCTCTACGCGAAGTGGGCCTCAGACCCCGCCTCGGTAGAGCCGTCGTGGCAGGCCTTCTTCTTGGCCCTGCCCGACCAGAACGCGGCCATTCAAGCCGCGGCCGTCAAGCCAGCCTGGACGCCAAAGCCCGTTCCCGGTGCTCGCCCCGACTGGCTGTCGGCTCTCGATGGCCAGTGGGCCAGCGTCGCCCCAGCCGTTGAAGCCAAGCTGGCCAAGTCCATCGAAGCCAAGGTGCCCAGCGCGTCATCGGACTCGGTGCGCGCAGCCACCTTGGATTCTCTGCGCGCCATCATGATGATCCGCGCCTACCGCATGCGGGGCCACCTTGCGGCCAACCTCGATCCGCTTGGCCTATCGCCGCCGCGCGACGCTAGCGAACTGGACCCGGCCACCTACGGCTTCTCTGAAGCGGATTTCGACCGGCCAATCTTCCTGGATTTCGTGCTCGGCATAGAATCCAGCACTGTCCGCGAAATTCTGGCGATCCTGCGGCGCACCTATTGCGGCGACCTGGGTGTGCAGTACATGCACATCTCCAATCCCGAAGAGAAGGCTTGGCTGCAGGAGCGTATCGAGGGGCGCGACAAGGAAATTTCGTTCACCAAGGACGGCAAGATCGCCATCCTTAAGAAATTGATCGAGAGCGAAGGCTTCGAGCGCTTCCTGCACAAGCGCTTCCCGGGCACCAAACGTTTCGGTCTCGACGGTGGTGAATCGCTGGTTCCGGCCATGGAGCAGATCATCAAGCGCGGCGGTGCGCTTGGCGTGAAGGAAATCAGCATCGGCATGCCGCACCGCGGCCGCCTCAATGTGCTGGCGGCTGTGATGGGCAAGCCTTACCACGTGATCTTCCACGAGTTCCAAGGCGGCTCTTCGGTGCCGTCCGACATCGAGGGCTCGGGCGACGTCAAATATCACATGGGCGCCAGCAGTGACCGCGTGTTCGACGAAAACAGCGTCCACCTGTCGCTGGCAGCTAACCCCAGCCACCTCGAAATCGTCAACCCTGTCGTCATTGGCAAGGCGCGCGCCAAACAGGCGTTCACCCTGCGCGAAACGCCCGACGCCGGCCGTGGCCATGTCATGCCGCTGCTGCTGCACGGCGACGCCGCCTTCGCGGGCCAGGGCGTGATCAGCGAATGCTTATGTCTGTCGGGCCTAAAGGGTTACCGTACCGGTGGGACGGTGCATTTCATCGTCAATAACCAGATCGGCTTCACCACGGACCCGCGTTACTCGCGCTCCAGCCCCTATCCGTCGGATGTGGCGCTGATGGTCGAGTCCCCGATCTTCCATGCCAACGGCGATGATCCCGAAGCCGTTGTGTTCGCCGCCAAGGTGGCCACCGAATACCGCCAGAAGTTTGGCAAGGACGTGGTGGTCGACATGTTCTGCTACCGGCGGTTCGGTCACAACGAGGGTGACGACCCGACCATGACCCAGCCGCGTATGTACGCGGTGATCAAGGACCACCCCTCGACCCGCGAAATCTACAGTCAGCGGCTGATCGGCGAGGGCGTCGTGACCAAGGCCGAGGTTGACGGCTGGATCGGTGACTTCGAACAGTTCCTCGACAGTGAGTTCGAGTCCGGCAAGACCTATAAGGCCAACAAGGCCGACTGGCTCGATGGCAAGTGGGCGGGCCTGACCTTGCCCAAGGGTGAGGACAACCGCATTAACACCGGCGTTTCGGTCTCCCGGTTGCAAGAGCTTGGCCGCAAGATCACCACCCACCCGGAAGGGTTCAACATCCACAAGACCGTCAAGCGGATGGTCGATGGGCGCCGTGCCGCTATTGAGGCCGGTGAAGGAATCGACTGGGCGCTCGGCGAGCACCTTGCTTTCGCGACCTTGCTCGACGAAGGCACGCCGGTCAGGCTCTCGGGTCAGGATTGCGTGCGTGGCACTTTCACCCAGCGCCACAGTGATTTCATCGACCAGACCAACGAGGAGCACTTCACGCCCCTCAACAACATCGGGCCCGGCCAAGCCCCGTATGAGGTAATCGACAGCGCCCTATCGGAAGAAGCCGTGATGGGCTTCGAGTATGGCTTCTCTCTGGCCGATCCGAACACTCTTGTGCTTTGGGAAGGCCAGTTCGGCGACTTCGCCAACGGCGCACAGGTCGTCATCGATCAGTTCATCTGCTCGGGCGAGCGTAAGTGGCTAAGGATGAGTGGCCTCGTCCTGCTGCTGCCG
>CANKEA010000082.1 GCA_947480815.1 Caulobacterales bacterium
CACCAACCTGAGCCGCGTTATCGCGCTCCTGCAAGTTCAGATAGGACACAGCCACGCCCAGGGCACCGCCGTATTCCCCCCTGGCTTCGTAGCCACCGGCGAATCCGAAGACCTGGGTGTCTGATCCCATGGTGTTGCCGGTTTCGGTCCGCACCAGACCATTGACTTCCTGTCCCCAGAAGGTGTCGGGGCCGTACCGATCATAGAGGTCAGGGCGGTGGGCAATGCCCTCCGCGAGCTGTTGATTGGCGTAGGTCAGGGCATCGAATGTGCCGTGGCCAAGGTCGGGCAGCAGCTGGTCATACAACTGCACCAAACCGTTGCGGCTCGCCTGGACCAACAGGGGGGCGGCCAGGGCGCTGTCGGTCTTCAGTGCCTGGATGACGGCGTTGTAGGCACCGGCCTGGGTCTGGTTGAATCCAAACTCCGCTGCGGTTCGCGGCCGCACGTCGATATAGAGCTGGCCGAGGGAATTATTGGCAGACGCCGAGGCGATGTAGAGATAGGGCGCACCCGTCAGGCTAGACGTGAACGTCGTGCTGGAGAGCGTATTGGCCTGGATCACCGTGTAGCGCGTCGGGGTGTCGAGGATCGACTTCAAGGTCATGCCGAGCTGGGTATTGGCGGCAAGACTGGCCGAACTCAGCACCAGTTTGGTCGCCGAATTCGCGGTCGGGTCAGCCGAGAACAGCAGGACTGCATCTGACGAAGTGACGTTCAGGCTTGTGGCGTTAATCGTCTGGGCGTTCTGGAGCGCCAGAGTGCCCTTGCCCAGGGTGATGCTCAGCTTGCCGTCGCTATCGGTCACCGAGCCGATCAAGGCCCCGCCGCCGCTGATGGCGAGGGTGTCGGCCCCTGCGCCGAACGAGACAGCGCCTGACAGCGTACCATTAGCTAGTTCGAGGCGGTCATTGCCCGAGCCGAACTTCACATCGCCGTAGATCTGGGGTTCTTCGGAATCGTTGATCCCATCACCGTCAGTATCTGTGAAGAGGGTGGTGCTGCGCACGCCTTCCTGGTGGAGGGTTACGCCTGACGTATTGGCGCTGACGTCGATCGCGGTTTGCTTACCCGTCGTGGGGGTGTTGCTGGTGTTGACGATGCCAGCGGAGATCTGGCCGGTGTTGTCGATCCGGATCACGCCGCCGTTCAGGTCTTCAAAAGCGACGACGTTGGTCTTGGTACCGGTGGCCGAAGCTATAATCTGCCCGCGGTTAGTTAGGCTGTTGACCGTCGCGCCCTTCTGGATGCTGAGTCCGCGGACTGTGTTGGTCAGGTCGGATGTCACGCTGACCGATATCGATCCGGTGTTGAGTATTGTCGGCACGACCGCACCGGACAGAAGGCTCAGGCCGGTTGCATTCGCCTGATAGGCGTTTGCAGAAATTGCGCCGCTGTTGCTGAAGCCCTGGGCGATATTGACGGCCTGGCCCGAACTCGTGCCGATCTGGATCGCGGCTGGTGCAAAGCCGTCATAGACACCGTCGGCCTGGATCGAGCCGCGATTGTATAGACCAAACGAATAGTCGCCGGTTCCGATCGCACCCAGGGTGATGGCTTTGGTGCTCGAGCCGATCAGCACGGCCGGTGCCGAACCATAGGCGGTGACGGCCGCTGTGCCCTCGAGCGAATCCGGTGTGCCGTCGGCGTCGGCGTCCTGTGTGCCGTCGTCGGTTGCGCTGATGGGTGGCGGTGTGTCGAAGAGCAGGCCGCGGTTCAGATTGGCGGTTACGCGGATCGCCGGCCCGCCGGTCAACAGGTCGTCGGGGCCAAGCGTGGCACGGTCGGTGTCCAGCACGGGGCGGCTCTGGTAGCGGAAGCCCGTAGCGCTCACCGACCCCTGGATAACGGCTGCACCGCTAACATCGCCGTCGAGGGCGACACCGACAGCGTTGAGGCCATAGCCTGCGATCGTACCTGTGATGCGCGCATTGCCTGTCAAGGGCGCCGCCAGATGGATGCCGTAGACCCGGTCGCCGGTGGCATTGATCGTGCCGCTCTGCAGGAAGTCGCCGATCAGACCGGTTTCGATGGATATGGCGGCTGTGTCGTTGCCGCTGGCCAGCACGCTGCCGCCGGCCGCCAGGCTGATGTTGCCGGTGAATGTGCCGGGCCCGATCAGCCGCACGCCAAAGCGGTTTTGGCCGCTCGCAAACGGGCCGTCCGCGTTTCCATCGTTGTTGTCATCCGGCGGATTCAACGAGGAGATGATGCTAATGCTGCCGCTATTGATAAACGACCCGGTGTTGCCGCCCTTGATCAGCACACCGGTGGAGTCATTCACTTCGCTGGTCGACAGCGAGCCCGCAGTGACCACCGTATTGTTGCTGTTGAGGGTGATCAGCGGACCCGCGACGGTTGAATTGATCGAACCGGCGGTTTCAACGACAACATTGCCGGGCACGCCGGTGGCTACGGTCGAGGTCTGTAACGGCGTTGTCGTCGAGGTCGTGATATTGGTCTGGGCCAACGCGGCCAGGGGCGCGGCGGCGAAGGCTAGGGCCAGAAGCGGCCCAGCGGCGACGGTCGCGGCCAGAAGCTTGCGCTGCATCAAAAACAGAACCCCGAAACCAAAACGGCCAATACGTAGTCAAAGGTCGATGCGGCGAAATTGCGTCGACCGCTCCGTCTATCGCAAGCCAGAGCGGTGCGCCATATGTCCTTAGTTTCAATCCAGACAAGAATCGCCCCTACAAAAGCTGCGCCGCACCAGTATCAGGGCCACCCATGACGACTGTTACGATTGCCGCGCCCTTCTGGGCCATGCTGGAGACCCTGCCTGACCCAGTCATGCTGGTGTCGGCATCCTCGCCGGAAGACCTGGCCGGGCGCAAATTTGCCTTCGCCAATCCGGCGGCGCGCGAGTTGTTGCGGCTGCCCGGAGCGGAAGGGCGCCTGCTGACCGCGGTGCGCCATCCCACGGTTCTCGAGGCTGTCGACGAGGCTCTGTTCCAGCGTCGCGAAGGCACGGCAATCTGGGAACAGGGCGGTCCGCGCGACCGTTGCTGGCGGGTCACCGTTCGACCGCTGGGAGAGGTTGGGCCAGGTCCGGAACGCATGGCCCTGATGGCATTCAGCGACCAGACCGACGCTCGGCGCAATGAGCGGATGCGCGCTGATTTTCTGGCCAATGCCAGCCATGAACTTCGAACGCCGCTGGCCTCGCTGAGCGGCTTCATCGAGACCCTGCGCGGCCACGCTCGCGACGACGAGGCGGCGCGCGACCGGTTCCTGACCGTCATGCAGGCCCAGGCGGATCGCATGGCGCGCCTGATCGATGACCTGCTCAGTCTGTCGCGTATCGAGCTGAATGAGCACATTCCCCCGCTTGATCGGGTGGACCTAGCCCTGACGGCCGCTGAGGTGGTTGAATCGCTCTCGCCCCTGGCCAAGGACCGCGACGTCGCCTTGGAGCTGGTCGCTCATGGCCGATCGGTCATTATCGGCGATCGTGACCAGATGGTGCAGCTGGTGCAGAATCTGGTCGCCAACGCGCTCAAGTACGCCCCAACGGGCAGCGCTGTTCGCATTGAGGTGCGGGCTGGGCTCGATTTGGCGGCCGCGGCGGCCAGCGGAATGGTGGAGAACGAGCCCCGCGCCCGCCATGCCCTTGTCACGCCCGATGCCGGTCCGGGGCAGTCCTTTGTCGCCCTGGTGGTCTCGGATTATGGACCGGGCCTAGCGCGTGAGCATCTGCCGCGTCTCTCTGAGCGGTTCTACCGGGCACCCGGTCAAAAGAGTGGCGTCAATTCTGGCACGGGTCTTGGCCTGGCTATCGTCAAGCACCTGGTCAACCGCCACCAGGGCGGCCTGGCCGTGGAAAGCGAGTTGGATCGAGGCGCGACCTTTGTCGCCTATCTGCCCGAGGCCCTGACCCTGTCACGTAGCCGCTGATGCGTCGTCACCAAACTGTCATATAAAAGTCATCATCTTATCGCCCGTTATCGTCACAAAACCTCCCCATGAGTGACACTCCAGCGATGGACTACAACGAGCAACTGGCTCAGCTTGGGGCTGAAATTGCCCGGCTTGGCGGTCTGGTCGAGGCGCAGATCGCGTCTGCCGTTGATTCCATGACCCGCCGCGACGTGGCCCAGGCTTCCGCCGTGGTCGCGATGGATGATCGGATCGACGATCTGCAGGCGCAGATCGAACAGATGACCTTGAGCCTGATTGCGCTGCGTCAGCCGGCTGCGATCGACCTACGCCGCGCCATGGCGGCGATGAAGATTTCTATGCAGTTGGAGCGCTGTGGCGACCTGGCCAAGAATATCGCCAAACGCGGTCTGGTGCTGGCCAAGGGCGAGGCCGTCACGCCGTTCAACCGCTCGATTGATCGCATGGGGCGGCTAGTGGTCGACCGCCTCAAAACCGTGCTCGACGCCTACGCCAACCAGGATATCGAGCGCGCCATCCAGGTCTGGAGCCGCGACGAAGAAGTTGACGAGCACTACAACGCCATCTTTCGCGAACTGCTCACCTATATGATGGGCGATCCACGCACGATCACCCCCTGCACGCACCTGCTGTTCGTCGCCAAGAACCTCGAACGCATCGGCGACCACGCCACCAACATCGCCGAGATCGTCCATTACGAATTCACCGGCGAGGCCCTGGTGGGCGCGCGGCCGAAATTTGACACCCTTCAACAAGACTAAAAGGCCAAAGCCGCCATGAGCGCTTCTCAAACCTATGTGCTGGTGGTCGAGGACGAGGAAAGCCTCTGCGCCCTGTTGCAATATAATCTCGAAAAAGAAGGCTTTGCGGTCGGGGTGGCCACCGATGGAGAGGAAGCCCTGATAATGATCGATGAGCGCGCGCCGGATATTGTGATTCTGGACTGGATGATGCCCAAGGTCAGCGGCATCGAGGTTTGCCGCCGCCTGCGTGGCCGGGCGGAAACCCGCAATCTGCCGATCATCATGCTGACGGCGCGCGGTGAGGAGGGCGACCGTGTCCGGGGCCTGGATACCGGTGCCGACGACTATATGGTCAAGCCCTTCTCTATGACCGAGTTCACCGCCCGCGTGCGCGCCGTGCTGCGCCGGATCCGGCCGGCCCTCGCCGAGGAACGCCTTGTGCTCGGCGACATCGAGATCGACCAGGCTGCACACCGGGTGCGACGCGCTGGCCGGGGTGTGCGGCTGGGCCCAACCGAGTACCGCCTGCTGCGCCACCTGATCCAGCATCCGGGCCGGGTGTTCAGCCGCGAACAACTGCTCGACGCTGTCTGGGGCTCGGAAGTCTATGTCGAGGTGCGCACCGTCGATGTGCATGTCGGCCGCCTGCGCCGCGCCTTGACGGAGGACGAGACGTTCGATCCGATCCGTACCGTCCGATCGGCGGGCTATTCGATCGACTTCGAGGGTTGATCTTGACGTCGTGGCGCGCGAAAGCCGCGCCATGAACATCCTCCTCGTCGGCTCTGGCGGGCGCGAACACGCCCTCGCCTGGAAGATTGCCCAATCGCCCCTAGTGGGCCGACTGGTCTGCGCGCCCGGCAATCCCGGCATTGAGCGGCTGTGCGAGACCCGCCCGGTGGCCGCAACAGATGTCGAAGGCCTGGTCGCCCTAGCGAGAGAGATCGCCGCTGATCTGGTGGTGGTCGGACCGGAAAGCGCCCTGGAGCGCGGCCTGGCCAACGCCCTGGCGCTGGCCAGTATTCCCTGTTTTGGTCCATCGCAGGCCGCCGCGCGGCTCGAGACCTCCAAGGCCTTCACCAAGGATTTCTGCGCTCGCCACGGCCTGCCCACGGCCGCCTACGGTGTGTTCGCCGACATGGGCCCAGCCTGCGCTTTCCTCGAAACCCTCGACGCGCCCTATGTGATCAAGGCTGATGGCCTGGCCGCTGGCAAGGGCGTGGTCATCGCTGCCGATCTGGATGAGGCCCGCACGGCGGTCAGCGACATGCTGGGCGGGCGCTTTGGGGCCGCCGGCGCGCAGGTGGTGATCGAGACGTTCATGCAGGGC
>CANKEA010000083.1 GCA_947480815.1 Caulobacterales bacterium
CCCTGCCCAGCATTCTGGGCTCACTCTGCGTGCCGAGCTGGAGCAACCCTGGCTTCAACAACCGCTCCGTCGCTCAATCCCAAGACAACAAAGACCTGTCTGGCACCCTCAAGGCCAGCTACCGCATTTCGCCCGAGCTGATGACCTATGTGTCTTACGCCCGCGGGTTCAAGGCCGGCGGCTTCAACCTAGACCGAACCCAGGGCGGGGCGTTTACCCCCACCTTGCCGCTTCCGATCGTGCCCATGGCCTCAACCGCATTTCCGGCTGAAACTGTCGATACCTACGAGGCGGGCTTTAAGAGCACCCTGGCGCATCGGTCCATGTTGCTCAACGCCACCGCCTTCAACAGCAAGTTCAAAGACTTCCAGCTCAACGCTTTCAACGGCATTACCTTCAACGTGATCCCGGTGCCGGAAGTGACCTCCTACGGCATCGACAGCGACCTGCTCTGGTTCACGCCGATCAGCGGCCTGACGACCCAGGGCGGCCTGACCTGGGCCATGACCCAGTATGGCGACAACGCCGTGGCGGGCTTCCCTAACCTGCGCAATGGCCGCCTCTCAGGCGCGCCGCTGTTCTCCGGCTCCCTGGCGCTAGACTATAAACATAACTTGAGCAGCGACACGAAGCTCGTGGCCAACTTGGCGGCCAAGTACACCTCGGAAGCCAACACCGGATCAGACCTCGACCCGGCAAAGGTTCAGGGGGCCTTTACGGTGGTCAATGGTCGGATTGGCTTGGCGGATTTCGGTGACCGCTGGTCGGTCGAGCTGTTCGGCACAAACCTGTTTGACACCAACTACATGCAGGTGGCGTTCAGCGCACCCTTGCAGGCCGGTACCTACAACGCCTTTCTCGGCGCGCCGCGCACCTACGGCGTGATGCTGCGGGCAGGGTTCTGACCGGAATAGGCGCAAGGCGGCGGCGGGGCCCCAAAGCCCTTCTTCTCGCCCTTGCCCTATCGCGCCGGTACGGCTAATCGAAACGCGTCCGCTGCGGAGTTGATCTGACCATGGTCGCGATTCTTGTCATCGCTATTTTTCTCGGCGGCTTTGCCGTGCTGAACCGCATCGAGATGGGCCGTTTCGACTGAGGCTGTTTAGGCAACGCATTCGGCAGCGGGCGTAAACATCCTATGCCTCAGACCCATAGCCAGACCTCTGCTAGGGGCACGGCCCTGCTCACGGGCGCGGGCAAGCGGATCGGTCGCACACTCGCGTTGCGAGCCGCCGTGGCCGGTTTCGATGTGGCCGTGCACTATCATCATTCCCATGACGAGGCCCAGGCCGTCGCCGCAGAGATCCGCGCGCTTGGCCGGAAGGCACAGACCTTTTCCGCTGATCTCTCCGATCCGGCGGCGCTACTGGCGCTGATCGGCAATGCCACCGCCGAGCTGGGCCCGCTGACGCTGCTGGTCAATTGCGCTGCCTTGTTCGAGCCGGACCACGTGGGTGCGATCGATCCTGCGCGGTATGATGCGCATCAGGCGGTAAACCTGCGCGCACCCGTGCTGCTGGCCCAGGCCTTCGCTGCAGCACTGCCGCACGAGCGCAAGGGCCTTATCGTCAATATCGTCGACCAGCGCGTGCTCCAAACCGATCCAAGCTTTTTTAGTTATAGCGTAAGTAAGGCTGGTCTTTTTTATGCTACCCGCACCCTGGCGCAGGGGCTGGCACCGCGCATTCGGGTCAACGCCATCGGACCTGGCCCGACACTCGCATCCATTCACCAGTCCCCTGAGGATTTCGAGCGTGAGGCCGCAGGCTCGCTGCTTGGCCATGCCGTTTCCCCCGACGAGATCGCTGACGCCATGGCCTACCTGATTGACGCGCCCTCCGTCACTGGCCAGATGATCACGGTCGACAGCGGCCAGCACCTGAATTGGATGCCCCCGGCGTGACCCCTGCCCCTGTACTTAACCCAGCCGAGACGGCTGCGAACACGCTGGTCAGCGCCAAGATTTTCGTGCGTGCGCTCAGCGTGCTGGCGCACATCGGTGTCTATGATCACGAACATGGTCACGGCCAGCCGCTAATCATCGACGCCGAACTCGACGTGGACATCGGCGAGCCCGAACGCCTGGCCGAAACGGTCAATTACGAAACCATTGCCCAGACCGCGCGCGCCATTGCCGACGCAGGCCACATCGGCCTGGTGGAGACCTACGCCTGGCGTCTCGCCACGGCACTGCTGGAAGACCCACGCGTGCAACGGGCGCGGGTTCGCGTGGAAAAGCCCAATGCCCTCGCGCCGGACGCCGAAGCCGCCGGGGTCGAGATCACCTTGTCGTGCCAAGGGACCTAACCGGGTAGGTGGTGGAACCAACCGCAACATCGACTTACGCTACCCGACCATCGCCCCTTTCCGGCGAAACGCACTGGACCCTGCATGACGGCAGACTGATCCAGCAGCGCGGCAAGTCCCGTGTCGTTCATCCGCTCTCCGGCCTGAGCCGGATGACCCTGCTGCCTGCCAAGGTGCGGCGGCCACATCCCTGCGTGACACTGAGGTTCGGACGAAACCGTGTGATGATCGCAGCCGCTGGTTTTGACAGACGCAGGGTCGAGACCTATCTGCCGACCTATGGTCCCTTTGTGCGCGCCCTGGCTGCCGAAGCAGCGGCAATCTCAAAGGCTAGGTCGTGCTCGCTGGCGCGGTCGACCGCCGCTCGCCGCTGACATGGGCGATTGCCCTTTTGGGTGCCGGTGCTTTTGGCATGCTGCTGACCGCTATGAGCAACGCGGCTCGCAGCATTTGCCTGTCGCTGGCCTCGCATCTGATCTTCGTCGCACTTCTGCTGGGGTCCGTCCTGCCTTGGCTAGAGCCTACGGATCAGGCGTTCGATCCACTGGCCATTGCGGACTCCCGGCTACCGCGTTGAGGCTTTTGGCCGCCGATTTGCGTTTCGGCCGCGCGTCACCCACATTTTAACAGTCGAACCGCGAAGGAACCGCCATGGCCGATGTCGAACCCGCCGATCCACGCCACGCGCTTAGCGAAGACCGAGTGACGCCTGGGATCACCTATGGCCTTTACCTGGCAGGTTTCCCCACCGCCGGATTGACCACGGCAATTGGTCTGATCCTGGCCTACGCCCGGCTGGCCGATGCCGGGCCTATGACCTTCAGCCACTATCGCTTCCTGATCCGCACCTTCTGGCTCGGGATTGCCTGGGCGCTGATCGGCCTGGCCTCATTCTCGTTCGGCGTGCCGCTGTCACTAGTCCTGATCGGAATCCCCTTCGTTAAACTGGGCCTGCTGATCTGGGCCCTGATGGGGGTCTGGTATGCGGTGCGGTGCTTCGCCGGCCTGATCTATCTTTCGCGGGGCCAGGTCTACCCCCGACCGCGCAGTTGGTTCTTCTAAGCCCACAAGAAAAAGGGCGGGTGGTTTGCCCCATTCACTCTTCCACTAAGCCTCAAAGGCTTGATTTTTCAGGGCCGCCCGCTACTGCCCGCGAACCAGGTTAGCGTACTGTTCCATCAGGCCCAGCGAGACCTTGCCGGGCGTGAAGCGGAACTCACCGACTTCCGAGACCGGCGTCACCTCGGCCGCGCTGCCAACCAGGAAGCATTCGGTAAAGGTCGCCAGGTCCTCTTTGGAGATATGGCGCTCGATCACCTCGATGCCGTTGGCCTTCGCCAGGGCGATCACAGAACGGCGGGTAATACCGTCAAGGAAGCAATCGGGCGTCGGCGTATGGATTGCCCCATCGAGCACAAACATCACATTGGCGCCGGTCGCCTCTGCAACGTAACCGCGCCAATCTAGGAACAGGGCGTCGGCATAGCCGTCACGTTCAGCAGCATGTTTGCAAATGGTGCAGATCATATAGAGGCCGCTGGCCTTGGAATGCACCGGCTCGGTCTCGGGCGAGGGCCGCTTGTACTTGGCCCAGGTCAGTCGGATGCCCTTGGCCTTGGTGGCGGGATCAAAATAGCTCGGCCAATCCCATGCCGCGATGGCCATGTGGATCTTGGTGGACTGGGCCGAAACCGCCATCATCTCGCTGCCACGCCAAGCAATCGGGCGGACGTAGGCGTCGGTCAAACCATTCTTGGCGCAGATCTCGATACAGGCCTGATTGATCTGTGCAACGGTGAACGGGATATCGAAATCAAGAATCTGTGCCGATGCGAACAGACGCTCGGTGTGTTCGTTGAGCTTGAAGATCTGGCCCCCATACATCCTCTCACCTTCGAAGACGGACGAGGCATAGTGCAGGCCGTGGGTCAGTACGTGCACCTTCGCCTCGCGCCAGGGAATGATTTGGCCATCCATCCAAATCCAGCCGTCGCGATCGTCAAAGGGCAGTATCGTCATGACTCCACGCCTCCTTCCGTGCGTGCGGGCCGGTTAGACACCTCACAGAACCGGTGCGTCAAACAAAATGGCGGGCAAAAGGGACCATTTGGGCCATAGTCGTTGCATGAACGACACCGCCGATCCCCGACTGATCCTGCGCGAGGAAGAGCTCGATTCCAGCCTCGAGATGCTGCTCCTGGCTGAGGCTGCCGTTTGGGCAGCCGCAGATGCGGTGCTCGAAACCGAAGCCAAGGGGCTGGGCCGCTCGCACTGGCGTGCCGCCCTGCTCCTGCGCCGCCGGCCCGAACTGGGCGTGCAGGAACTGGCGAAGTTGACCGGCCTGACCAAACAGGCTGCCAGCCGCACCCTGAGCGATCTCCAAGCCCTGGGGCTGGCCGAAAAGACCGACGGCGCATTAGACGCCCGCCGCCGCACAACGGCCCTCACCCCAGCAGGGCGAGCCTTTGAGGGACGGGTGAGCGAGCGGGTTCGGGCCCTGGTCGCCAAGGCCTGGCGTGAGGGCGGACTTGACGGAGTGCCCGCCGCCAAGCGAATTCTAAACGCCCTGGCCGGATCGCGCGTGAACCTCGGCCTGCCGAAGCGAGAAGCTTTATGAGCGAAGCCAAGGTCTATGAGCGCGATGCTCGGCACCTTCTGGTGGTCGACGACGACGATCGGATTCGCAATCTCCTAAAAGAATACCTGACGCGCGCTCGCTTTCGCGTAACCGCCGCTAGTGACGTGGCGCAGGCGCGGCGGCTAATGGAACTGCTGGATTTCGACCTGGTGGTCCTGGATGTGATGATGCCCGGCGAAGACGGGCTGAGCTTCACCCGAACCCTGCGCGATCGTGCCGGAGCAGCCGGGCGCACCCCCGTGCTGATGCTCACCGCGCGCGGCGAATCCGGCGACCGCATTACCGGCCTGACCGCTGGTGCCGACGACTACCTGCCCAAACCGTTCGAGCCGCAGGAGCTGTTGCTGCGCATAGAGAGCATTCTGCGCCGCGCCGGCAGCCGCCCAGGCACGAACCGGATTCTGGCCATGGGGGCCTGCGCCTTCGATCTTGAACGCGGCGAATTGACCCGCGACGGCGAGGTGATCCGTTTAACAGAGTCGGAGGTTTCCTTACTACGCCAGCTGGCGGCATCTGCTCACGACGCGGTGGACCGCATGGATCTGGCGCGGGAGAGCGCCGACGCCACTGGCCGCGCGGTGGACGTGCAGATGACCCGCCTGCGTCGCAAGATCGAGCCGGACCCGAAAAATCCGCGTTACCTACAGACCGTGCGCGGGGTCGGTTACCGCCTGGCCCCAGATCTATGACGCTTTCCGCCCCAAGCCTTTTCAAGCGCTTCCTGCCCAAGACCCTGTTTGGGCGCAGCCTGCTCATCATCGTTCTACCGGTGGCGATCATGCAGATTGCCGTCACCTGGGTGTTTTTCGACGAACACTGGAATTCGGTGAACAGCCGCCTGTCAGAAGGCCTAGCGGGGGACGTGGCTTGGGCCGTGGCCACCCTGCAAGATGATCCCAGCCCGGCGGGCCTGGACCTGCTATCAAAACGGGCTGAACAGAGCCTGTCGTTATCCATCGTGTTGCAGCCGCGCCGCACG
>CANKEA010000084.1 GCA_947480815.1 Caulobacterales bacterium
CGACGGGCTGATCAAACTGGTGGACGGTAGGCTCATTGCCACCGAGATTGGTCGATTAGTGCTGGATCGTGTAACATTCGCCCTTGCAGCGAGCGAGGTCGCGTGAACCGGCTCGACGAGAAGAGGTAAGTTTTGGCCCGTCCGGCCCCGCCACCCCTTTCAGACGCTCACCTTGCCCCTGGCCTGTATGTGACCGCCACGCCGATCGGTAACCTGCGCGACGTCACCCTGCGGGCGCTCGATGTGCTGGCGGGGTGCGATCTGATCCTGGCCGAGGATACCCGCGTCACCGCCAAGCTGCTGACGGCCTATGGCCTGTCTAAGCCGATGCAGAGATTTGACGAGCACGCCGTCGCCAAGGCCCTGCCCAAACTGCTGGAACGCTTGGCGGCCGGCGAGCGCATTGCCCTGTGCAGCGACGCGGGCACGCCCTTGGTGTCCGATCCCGGCGCGCGCCTGGTAACCGCCGCCCTGGCCCAGGGTTCGGCGGTCTATCCCCTGCCAGGTGCCAGTGCGGTCCTCGCGGCCCTTGTGGCCGCCGGTCTGCCGTCAGAACGTTTTCTGTTCGCAGGGTTTCCCCCGCCCAAGGGCGTGGCGCGCGACCGGTGTTTCGCGGAGCTGGCGCAGGTTCCGGCGACCTTGGTTTTCTTCGAAGGCCCGCCGCGCCTGTCGTCCAGCCTAGCGGCCATGGCCAAGGCCTTGGGGGATCGCCCAGCCGTGGTGGCGCGCGAACTGACCAAGCTTCACGAGACGATGCATCGCGGCACCCTGTCCAGCCTGGCCGCTGATCCAGCCCTGGGCAATTTGAAGGGTGAGATCGTTGTCGTAGTTGGTCCGCCGCTGGCGGCTGCGGCGCACGCGGTGGAAGATGCCGACGCCCTGCTTGACGAGGCCATGGCCCGTCTATCGCCCGGCGAGGCCGCTTCTGAGATCGCCAAGCGGCTGAGCCTGCCGCGTAAGGCGGTCTATGCCCGAGCGCTGGCCCGCAAGGTGATGTCATGACCCGGCCTTCTTCGAGCGGCGGCCCCAAGCCAAACCGCCATGGCTTCGCAAGGGTCGGCGGGCCAGTCCCCTTGCGAAGGCGCGGGGCTTTTCCAACCGTAGGCGCGGTTGCCGCGCTGTGGTGCTGGCGGGCCTCTGGCTGATGTTGAAGGGTTACCGGATCATCGGCTTTCGCGTGCCAACCGCGTTTGGTGAAATCGACATCGTCGCCGCTAAGCATCGCACCCTCGCCATCATCGAGGTCAAGCATCGCAGCGATCTTGCCACCGCTCTTGAGGCGGTCGGCTCGGATCAGTGCGACTATCTGCGTCGGGCGGGACGGCAGATTTCCGCCACGACGATCGGCCTGCGGGATTTCTGTGTGCGGCTCGACCTGATCGCCCTCGCACCCTGGCGTTTGCCACACCATATCCCGAACGCTTGGCCCGACGATGCGGGCGCACGTTAGGGACGCTGAACTGAGCGGCTTTGAGACTGGGCGTAAAACCGTATAACTGCGCGGCCTAGCTGAAGTCTGAGGATTGCCGAATGTCCCTCCGCGTCGCTGTCCAGATGGACCCGATCGATCAGGTCGATGTGTCTGCCGACACCAGCTTTCTGATGATCGAGAACGCGCGCCTGCGTGGCCATACGGTGTGGACCTATCACCCCGACCAGATGGCGCAGGAAGACGGCAAGATCACCGCCCGCGCCCGCCACCTGGTTGACCTCAGCCGCGAGCAGGGCCGCCATGCCACGCACGGCGTGATGGAAACCGTCGACCTCTCGACCATGGATGTGATCCTGCTACGCCAGGACCCGCCGTTCGACATGGCCTATATCACCAGTACCCATATGCTGGAGCGGCTTGGGGCCCAGACCCTGGTGGTCAACGATGCCGCCGAGGTGCGCAACGCACCCGAGAAACTCTATGTCACCGGATTTCCCGGCCTGCAGCCGCCGACCTTGATCACGCGCGATCCGCTTGCCATCGCCGATTTCCGTCAACGCCACGGCGACGTGATCTTAAAGCCGCTCTACGGCAATGGCGGTGCCGGGGTGTTTCGGCTTAAGGCCGACGATCCCAATCTCGATAGCTTGCTAGAGCTGTTCTTCGCCTCAAATCGCGAGCCGGTGATCGCGCAGAAATTCCTGCCGGCGGTCGCTCAGGGCGACAAGCGCATCTTGATCGTCAACGGCGAACCCGTTGGGGTGATCAACCGCGTGCCCCAGGCGGGCCAGGTGCGCTCTAACCTGCATGTCGGTGGACGTGCCGAAGCGGTGGAGCTGACCGCGCGCGACCGCGAAATCTGCGCTACGATCGGGGCCGACTTGCGCCAGCGTGGCTTGTTGTTTGTGGGCATAGATGTGATCGGCGACTACTGCACCGAGATCAACGTTACCTCCCCCACTGGTGCCCAGCAGCTCAAGCGCTTCACCGGCGTCGACGCCACCGCCCTGATGTGGGACGCCATCGAAGCACGGCTGGCTGGATAGCCGTTATTGACGGCAGCTTCGACGGCCGAGCCTCGGCAACGTTAACCTTAAATAAATCCTTTATGTTCCTTTTTGTTCTTTTACTCTTCTCAAAGTTGTGCTGAGTTCTGGTGCATCATAAATAAAAGTTTGCCGTGAGCCTGCGCGCTGCCGCTAGTGTCTGTATTGTCGCCGCCACCATCGCCGATCTGGAAGGATCGGTGTCGGTTCGCCGCCTGCATTTGGCCGAGGCCCTGATCTACCGGCGTGTCGTGCCAGGGTCGACGAGCGACGGGGTCTTCTCGGCCCCGTGCCAAGCCCAGGGCTCTAAATCGCCCTAGTGCGCCATCCCCGACATCGTACCCATGTCCATCCCAGGCATGGGGGCCGCACCCCCGCTGGACCCGGTAAGGGTGATCACGGGCGCTGGCCTGGGAACGCTGGTCCACTTCGCCCCAGCGGCCGGAATATCAGTCCAGCGGTTCTCTCCCGCTTCGCAGCGCTGCACAGTTGGGAAATAGAGTAGCCCGCTGGCCTGCGGCAGGGTGATCGACATACCAAACTCGTCGAACTGGTCATCGCTGAGCCGTCCTGTCCAGGTGATGGATTTGACCCGCTGGGTCATCGTCTGGCCGCCCTCGCCGCGGATGGGCGTGGCGAGAGGTTCACGCTCCAGGATGACGGTCCAGCCTGGCTTAGGCTGTGGCTTGGCGGAATTGACGCCGGCGGGCAAGGTCACGGTGATCGCCGTTGTCGCAGACCCACCGGCGCAACCGTGAGAGACCCGTAAGGCGCCGACGTAGCCGCTGCCCGGCGCAGCTTGGGTATTTGTCATGACGATATGGGCGCGAGCGGCCGAACCTGTTAGAACAACGGCGGCGGCGAGCAGGGTCATTTTCATTGGAAAAGCCATTCTCAGTAACTCCAGCTCAGGTCGGCCACGATGGCCCGCTGCGGAAAGGGGTGGAACAGGAAGTAGTTTCGCGCGCCGAGGTTGTTGACGCCCAGGCTTGCCGCCAGATGGTCGCTCAGCGTGTAGCGGACCTTGGCGTCAGCGACGAAGTAGCCACTGAAGCCCTGGTAGGTGTTGGCATAGATGTCGGTGTTGTCGATGGCGCTGAAGGCACGGTCGCTGTAGCGGGCCGCCAGGGTCAGATTGAGCTGGGGGCTCGCTGCGTAGGACGCCTGCGCCTCGCCCCGCCACGTCGGCACGCCGGGCAGGTGTTTACGAACCGCCGCAGGGAAAGCCTTGTCGGCTTCGGTCCGCGCCTGGGCATAGGTAACCCAGCCGGAAAGCGTCAGCCCATAAACCAGCACATCGCTCTTTGAGGCCACCACCTCAATACCCTGGGCGTGGGTTCGTTCGACGTTCTGCACGAAACTGGCGAGGGTGGTCGCGCCGGCGGGCAGGGGCGCAGTCTGTGACAGCAGGGCGTCGTCTATCCGTTCTTCGAACAGGGAAACGCGCAAGGACCCGCCGTCCAGCTTGCGTTCAGCCGACAGCTCGCTCGACAAGGCCGTCTCCGGCTTGAGATTAGGGTTGGGAACCTGCAGCGCAGTTCCCACCGTGATCGATTGGTAAAGTTCGGCCACCGTCGGAAACCGGCTCGCCTGGCCAACAGAGGCTTTGAAGGTCCAAATCCCTCCGGGCGACCAGGCCAGCATCGCCTTGGGCGAAATTGCTATGTGGCTGACCTCGGGCTGAACGGTATTGAGCGCGGGCGACAACGAAAAGATCAGCCCGTCATAGGCGCGCCAGGATTCAGCCCGCACGCCAAGGGTGGCCTTGAGTTCGCTTGTGATCGCCCAGACATCTTGCGCCCAGAGCGCCCGGGTCCACGTACGACCTCGATTGAAACTGGAGGTCGCGCCGATACCGCCGCTGATCCAGGCCGCTAATCCATAGCGTGGACTGCTCAGCTTGATGTCGTCCTGATGCAGGCCGACCTTGACGATATTCGCGCCATCCGCACCCTGCGGTCTCCACGTCGCCGTGCCGTCGAGGGTGTCCCAACCTGTGCCGTCCAGCGAGACCATCTGGCCAGCCCCGCCTGAGAACGCCGCCGGGAGGGTGCCGCCTGGTATGCGCTGGCGGCTTTGCAGGGTGTCGAACCTTGTGCCCACCAGGTCGAAATCCAGGATTCCGCCGGTGTGTGAGGAAATCGACACCCCCTGCGCGAGCATCAAGTCCTTGGTGTGATAGACGCCGTTCGAAAAGGTGCTGGCCGCCACATTGTAAGTGTGGCCCGCAAGGTTGATCGACCCGGCCCAGACCGGTGCTCCGCCGCTGTCGCGCAGGTAGGTGTTGACGTTGGAGGCGGTCTTGTTGGCGAACAGACCCAGGGTATAGGCCGCCTCGATGTTCGGCGTGAGCGCATAGGTCACCCGGCTCGAAACGTTGTCTTGCACCTGGTGTTCGATCCCCGTCGAGCCCAGCACCAAGATTGGAACAGCCGTGCGGTTGTTATCGTTAAACGCTCCCGTCACCGGTGTTCCGGCCGTGCTGGCCGCCGTGGGGACCGTGGCCGTCGCATAGGTCAGCGGCTGGCTGTTGGCGTCCAAGTGGTTGTAGCTCACTCGGAAGGCCAAGTCGCCGAACCGATCCCCCAGGCTCGCCGCCACTCGGCCTGTCCCATACGACTTCTCCTCGCCGTATTTGGAAAACGTCTGGCTCTGGCCTTGGATCTGCGCGCTCGCCGCGAAAGCGGCGGGCATGCGCTGAGTGAAGGCGATCACCGTGCCGATCGAATTTCCTGCGAATGCCGCTGAGAACGGTCCGTACAGCACATCGATACGCTCGATTGCCTCGGGTGAGACCAGGCCCCATTTGGGCGAGGCGCTGGTATTGTTGTTGCCGATCAGGCTCGAGATCAGCACCCCATCAACGTAGATCAGGCTTCGCGCCGAGGCGCCCAGGCCGGACGTCCGCGTCGCCACCGGCGACTGGGTGTCGCCGACGTGCCGGGATCGTACGGTGAGGCTAGGCAGGTAGCGCAGGGTGTCTTCGGGCGTGAAGACGTTGATGGTCTTGACGATCTCTTCGGCGGTCACGCTGGCCCGCGTATTGGGTAGGGTGGCGAGGTCGAGGTGGGACACAGTTGCGATGACATCGACCGGCGAGACAGTCGTGTCGGGTAATATCGTCGCTGCCCAGGCCACGGGGCCAAAGGCGAGCGCGCATGCGCTCGCGAGCAGTAGAGTTTTCATAATGATCCTCTCGGGCCACGGCTTTAGAGTCGGCGGCCACGCGCATGCTCTCACGCAGGCCCAATTGCCTGCGCGGCGTATCAGCTCATGAGAGAGGCGTTGGGCGGGCCGCGCGCGGTAGCGCGGAACGCCAGCGGGCCGCATTGGCCCCGAACTTGCGGAATCGGCGGCACCCGCCAGGCGACGGCCGTCGGGCAGGGCAGGGGCGGTACAAAGGCCATAACCGCTAGATGGGCGGC
>CANKEA010000085.1 GCA_947480815.1 Caulobacterales bacterium
AGGGGTCTTTGTGATTGAGGGCGAGGTGGTGCTGCGTACCGCCGTGCGGGCCGGTAGGTTCGCGGTCGAGGCGGTGCTGCTGGCTGAAAATCGGGTTGAGGGTCTGGCCGACCTGGCCCTGCCGGCGGGAACGCCGGTCTATGCCGCCAGCCAAGCGGTGATGGATGCGATTGCCGGCTTTCCGATCCATCGTGGCATCCTCGCCCTGGGCCGGCGCGGTGCCAAGGTGGCGGCCCCCGCGCTGCTGGCCTCGCTGCCGCCGCGCGCCCTGGTCTTAGCGCTGTTTGGCATCGGCAATCACGACAATATGGGCGGGGTGTTCCGCAACGCGGCGGCCTTCGGGGCCGACGCGGTGCTGCTGGCAAGCGACTGTTGCGACCCGCTGTATCGCAAGGCGATCCGCGTCTCGGTCGGTGCCGCCCTGACCGTGCCGTTCTGCTGGTTCGAGGCCAGCGACGATCCGCTGGTGGTGCTGGCGGGGCATGGGTTTGCGGCGCTGGCCTTAAGTCCGTCTGGCGCGGTCGATCTCTCGGCGGTTCAGCGGCCAGAGCGCGCCGCCCTGCTGCTCGGGGCCGAAGGACCGGGCCTCGCCTCCAGCCTGTTGGCGCGCACCACGGCGGTCAGCATTCCGATGAGCGGGTGGTTCGATAGCCTGAACCTCGCCACCACCAGTGGGATTGCGCTGTATCAGCTGACGCGACCCTAGCGGTTGGCGCCTGGCACCCACAGCACGTCGCTGCGCCCGCCGTCGTTCTCCAGCCGCGCCAGGGCGAACAATAGGTCGGATAGCCGGTTGATATAGGCCAGGGCTGCGGGGTTCAGCGGTTCCTTGGCGTTTAGCGCGGCCATGGCCCGTTCCGCGCGCCGCACCACAGTTCGCGCCAGATGCAGCGTTGCGGCGGCGGCCGATCCGCCGGGCAGGATGAAGGAGGTCAAGGGTTCCAGTCGGTCTGTCGCCAGATCCGTTTCGGCTTCGAGCCAGACGACTTGCGCTGGATCGATCCGCAAGCGCTCGCCGGCATCCTCGCTGGCCGGAACCGCCAGATCGGCACCCAGGTCGAACAGGTCGTTCTGCACGCGCCTAAGCACGGTGTCGGTGGCGGCACTGGCCTCGCGTCGTGCCATGCCCAGCGTCGCATTGGCTTCATCGATCTCGCCCATGGCGGCGATGCGTAGGTCGGCCTTGTTGCGGCGCGAGCCGTTGCCCAGGCCGGTGGAGCCATCGTCACCCGTGCGGGTATAAAGTTTATTGAGACGAACCATGCGCCCTCTTAACGCGCCGATGCGTGGCGAGTCATTGCAATCCTTGGCGCTTCCTTGCAGGACATCGGCTTATGGCAGGCGTGGTGATCATCGGGGCCGGACAGGCGGGGTTGCAGGCCGCGGCCTCGGCGCGCGACGAAGGCTATGGCGGCGAGATCATCCTCATCGGCGAGGAGCCATTTGCCCCCTAC
Source organism: Caulobacterales bacterium (assembly GCA_947480815.1). Lineage (GTDB taxonomy): Bacteria > Pseudomonadota > Alphaproteobacteria > Caulobacterales > Caulobacteraceae > Caulobacter. Next base: position 1,455 of record CANKEA010000085.1, read on the forward strand.
CAGCGGCCGCCGCTTTCCAAGGCCTACCTCAAGGGAGAGATGGACGAGGAAGGGTTGGCCTTGCGCGGGGCCGACTTCTACGCCGAGGCGGGCATGGACTTGCGCACTGGGGTTCAGGCGACGGCCATCGACCGCGCCGCCAAGACCATCGCCTTTTCTGACCAAACCCGCCTAACCTACGACAAACTTGTGCTGGCCATGGGCGCACACAACCGACCCCTGAATGTGCCGGGCGTCGACCTCTCTGGGGTGATGTTCCTGCGGGGCCTGACCGACGCCCAGGCGATCAAGGCTGCCTGCGTTTCGGGGCGTCGTGCCGTGGTGATTGGCGCTGGGTTCATTGGTCTGGAGTTCGCCGCCGTGGCGGTGTCCAAGGGCTTGGACATCACTGTCATCGAAGTCGCCCCGAGGGTGATGGGTCGGGCGCTGTCGGTGCCGATGTCGGATTTCTTCGCTCAGCATCATCAGGCCATGGGCGTCAAGTTGCGGTTCGGTGAAGGGGTGCGGGCCATCGCCGGGGCGGAGGGCCAAGTCACTGGCGTGGTGCTGAACAGCGGCGAGACCTTGCCTGCTGATCTGGTACTGATTGGCGTTGGTGTGCTGCCCGCGATCGCCCTGGCTCAGGCTGCCGGCCTGGAGACGGGAGATGGGGTTATGGTCGATGCAACACTGCGCACCCTCGATCCTGACATTTTCGCCATCGGCGACCTCGCCCTGCACCCGAACCGTTTCGCGCCTTGGCCGGTGCGGCTGGAGTCGGTGCAGAACGCCATCGACCAGGGCCGCGCGGTGGGGGCCACTCTGGCCGGCCGGGACAGCCCCTATGACAAGGTCCCTTGGTTCTGGAGCGACCAGGGCCCCTACAAGCTCCAGATGGCCGGGCTGAATATGCAAGCCGACCAAGCGGTGCTTCGCGGCGATCCGGCCAGTGAAAGCTTCTCGGTCTTTCTGTTCCGCCAGGACAGCTTGATCGCGGTGGAGAGCGTCAACAAGCCGGTCGATCACATGGCCGCCCGGCGGCTGTTGACCTTGGGCGTAGCGCTCAGTCCGGCGCAGGCTGCTGACGAGGCTTTCGACCTGCGGCGCGCCACCTGATGCGCCGGCGGCGGCCGTCTGTTCCCGCCAAAGCGCTGCGTTAGGGTTCGTCGTCTGTCGGCGGGGCTACGGCGACCAGGATCTTGTCGACGGTGCCATCGTTGTTGATGAAGAAGTGCTTGGCCGCGCCGCCGATGTGCAGCAGGGCACCGATGGCCAAGAACGTGGCGCAGGCCACGTGAATCTCGTGCGCAAGGCTGAACAGGCCAGGGTTCATGGGGATCGGCGAGGGGATCGCGAACAGGTGGCCGACACTAACCGGCAGACCGCCAGACCAAGCCATGATCGGACCGCTGATCAACATACCGACCAAGGCAATCAACAGGCTGAAGTGGGTGTATTTTCCAACGTAGAAGAAGAACCCCTTCTGCCGGGGTAGGGGGCCGGGGTGCCCCTTGCTGAAGCGCCAATAGACCCGGAACCACAGCGCCAGGTAGAAGATGAACGCCAGGGTCGTGTGCAGCCTGAGCTTGTCGTCATAGATGCCGCGCGAGCCCTCAATGGAGTTCCCGACAAACAGCATGACGATGATGAAGATCGCCGTCACCCAGTGCAGGATAATCGAAACCCAGCCGTAGCCGGTTGCCGTGTCCTTCCAACGCATCCAAGACGCCTTTGTAGGTTTTTCTTCCGACCCGCGCCTTGATTATACGCGGCCAATGGGTCCGTTCCTTGCCAGATCGTCGCCGATCGCGCCAGTGCGTGTTAAGTCGCGACCCATGGGCAAGCTTGTTTCCATCCAGCACCTGCGCGGCCTGGCGGTGTTCTCGGTCGTGGTGTTCCATGCCCTGCAATGGGAGTGGATCCCGTTCGAGCCCGGTCAGTTCGGGGTAGAGCTGTTCTTCGTCATCAGCGGCTTTGTGATGTGGATCACCACCGCCGGTCACGCGCCTGCGCCGACGGCCTTCCTGGCCCGCCGCGCGGCGCGGGTGATCCCGCTCTATTGGCTGGTTAGCCTCACCGCGCTCGCTGTTGTTTTGATCCGCCCCGGCGCAATCCCGAACGTCATCCCCGACCCGCTGCACGTTGTTCTGTCGCTGGCGTTCATTCCGCACCTTGATCCCAAAGGTGGACCGTTTCCCCTGCTGAACCCGGGTTGGACGCTGAACTATGAGGCGTTCTTCTACCTGGTGTTCGCCGCCTCCCTGACCGTGCCCCTCCGGTGGCGGGCGCAGGCGGTGACCGCGATCATGCTGGCGGTGTTCCTATTTGGGGCCCGCATCCTGACCTGGACCTATTTCTTCGGGGCCAACGCCGAGATGCTGGTGTTCGTTTCCGGCGTCTGGCTGGCAAAGGCTTGGCAAGCTGAGGCGTTGCCGGGACGTGGCACAGGGATGACGCTGGTCGCACTGGGTGTAGTCATCCTGACGGTTCTGACGGCCCTGATCTATCGCCCGGCAATTTGGCGGCCATTGCTGTTTGGCGGCCCGGCGCTGCTGATCGCGATCGGCTGGCTGGCGATGGCGGCCGACAAAAAGGGCGTTCCGGCCTGGCCCTGGCTGCAAAAACTTGGAGATGCGTCCTACGCCATCTACCTCAGCCATACCTTGACCGCACCAGCCGTGGCCAAGCTCTGCCTGCACCAGCCCTGGCTGTTTATTCCGCTCGATGTGGCGACGGGCTTGGGCGGCGGACTGCTCTGCCACGCCCTTGTGGAGAAGCCGCTGATCCGCTGGGCTAAGGCTTTAGTGAAATGAAGGGGCGAAATCCGCTGCAACGTCGCCGGGCTGTTGCGGTAAGGATCTCGCCCCTACCACCCTCCCATCCTCTGGACCGAATGAGATGGCCATGAAACCCGTCGTTGCCGAAGTAACCCGTCGGATCGCTGCGCGTAGCCGCGAGGGTCGCGCCGCCTACCTGGCCCAGATGGAGGCGGCAATTTCGTCGGGCCCTGGCCGCGCCAAGCTGTCTTGTGCCAACTGGGCCCATGCCTTCGCTGGACAGAACAGTGCCGACAAGCTGCGGGCGATGGATCCTAATGCGCCCAATATAGGTATCGTCACCGCCTATAACGACATGCTGTCGGCGCATCAGCCGCTGGGGGCCTATCCAGACATCATCAAGGCCGCGGCGCGACAGGCCGGCGCCACCGCGCAGGTGGCGGGGAGCACGCCGGCGATGTGTGATGGGGTCACGCAGGGGCGGCCCGGCATGGAACTCTCCCTTTTCAGCCGCGATCTGATCGCCATGAGCACCGGCGTCGCCCTGGCGCATGACGCCTTCGACTCCGCGCTGATGCTGGGGGTCTGCGACAAGATCGTGCCGGGCCTGCTAATCGGTGCTCTGACGTTCAGCCACCTGCCGACGATCTTCGTCCCGGCTGGGCCGATGACGAGCGGCATGGACAATGACGAAAAGGGCAAGATCCGGGCGCTCTACGCGGAGGGAAAGGTCGAGCGTGAGGTGCTGCTGGCCGCCGAGGCCGCTGCCTATCACGGGCCGGGCACCTGCACCTTCTACGGCACAGCCAATTCCAACCAGATGCTGATGGAGATCATGGGGCTGCACATGCCTGGTGCGGCCTTCGTCCATCCCAATACGCCCCTGCGCGAGGCTCTGACCCGCGCCGCCGCCCATCGCGCGGCCGCCATCACGCGACACGGCCGTGACTTCATCCCCATCGGGCGGGTGATCGATGAGAAGGCGCTGGTCAATGGCGTGGTTGGGCTGATGGCCACGGGTGGCTCGACCAACCACTGTCTGCACCTGGTGGCAGTGGCCAAGGCTGCGGGGCTGATCCTGACCCTGGAAGACCTCGATGCGCTGAGCCAGGCCACGCCCCTGATCGCACGGGTCTACCCCAACGGCTTGGGCGATGTGAATCAGTTCCACGCCGCCGGTGGCATGGCGTTTGTGGTTAGCCAACTGCTGGAGAATGGCTTCGCCCATGAGGATGTGCTGACCGTCGCTGGACAGGGGCTTTTCCACTACACGCAGGAGCCAGTCTTGCATGACGGCGCGCTGGTCTGGCGCGGCGGACCATCCCAAAGCCTAGATGCTTCGATCTTGCGGCCTGTCTCCGACCCGTTCGATAGCGAGGGCGGCATCCGGGTTTTGAACGGTACACTCGGCCGGGCGGTGAGCAAGATCAGCGCTGTGAAGCCGTCTGACCGCGCCGTGCGCGCGCCGGCGGCGGTTTTTGACGACCAGGAAAGCTTCCTGGCTGCGTTCAAGCGCGGCGAGCTGGATCGCGATCTCGTGGTGGTGATCCGCTTCCAAGGACCGGCCGCTAATGGCATGCCGGAATTGCATGGTCTGACCCCGACCTTGGCGGTGCTTATGGGGCGCGGATTCAAGGTGGCGTTGGTCACAGATGGCCGGATGTCCGGTGCTTCCGGTAAGATCGCTTCAGC
>CANKEA010000086.1 GCA_947480815.1 Caulobacterales bacterium
ACGGGCGTCTGCGACTACGCCAAGCCGGCGATGTATGCCGCGCCCAAGGCTGGGACCTGGCTGACCTACACGGGTAACGGAAACTTCAAGGTCGCGGCGCAATAGTGAGCCAGTTCTGACGGTCGAAGCAGGCTGAAAGCCAAAGATCGACAGGTCTTTGGCGACAGCAAGGCAAGATCCGCGGGGTGAGTTTTCCGCAGTCGCCCTGACCCGCCCTCATCCCCGCGCGCTGCGCAGGATAGGTACGGAGAGGTATAGCGCGTCAGCCACAAGGGCGACTTGGTTGCTCTGGTACCGATTTCTGAAACGTCCGCATCACCCCGGGTCAGCTCTGGCGAGCCGCCCGATATGATTGGTGCTAAAGGACCTTCTTGATCCAGGCGAACAGCGGGGTTTGCACCTCGGTGTCGGCTGTGTTGATCGACTGGACCTCGGAGATATGGCTCTCCTGCCTGTTCAGATAGTAGGTTGGGCAGCGGCCAACCCCGCACATGACGTCGTTCAACATGTGCGAGACCTCCACCGTCTGTTCCGGGTCGAGTTCGGCGGCGGTGACATAGAGCGGGATGGTCAGCGCCTTAAAGCCGGGCAGCATCGAACGCTCCAGTCGCACGGCCGGATCGATAGGGGGCGGACCAGCCGGTGCCGCCGGTGCCGCGCGTGCCGCCGCGATGGCCGCCGCTCCGCCGTCGCCGGGACCTCTGGCGCTGTTGACCAACTTAGGCTCCAGAGGCGCCAGGTTGTAGCCGCCCGACATCACCACGGCCGCCTTCACGCCGAGGCCGTCCGGACCCCAGGTCGCTTTGTGTGTCAGATAGTTGGAAAGGGCGTTCGACCCCGCCGACTGGCCCCAGATCATGATACGGGACGGGTCGCCGCCGAATTTCTGGATGTTGGCGTGGACCCACTGGATCACTGAGGAAACGTCCTTAGCGCCGGCGTCCCACTCGCTCGCGGTGCGGCGCTGCATGTTGACGCCAACCATGCCGTTCTTCACGGCCACGATCATGATGTTGTCATAGAAGACGTCACCACCCGGATAATCGAGTTTCTTGTTTCCGCTGCCGCCCGGAACGTAGATCAGGACCGGCTTTAGGGCTTTCGACGGCGTGGTCGAAACAGAGACGTCGAGCAAGGCGCGCGGGTCGGTCCCGTAGGCGATGTCACGTTTCGCCTCGACGCCGGCATGCGACTGGTTGGCCAGGATCGGGCCATAGATCGCCGTTGTACCCGGTGCGTCGACCACGCGGCCCAACGCCACCAGCTTGGCCTCAATGTCCGGCGGGGGCAGGGCGTGGGCAGCGGTGCAGAGGGCGGACATCGCCGCCGCGGCCAGACCCGTAGCTGTCAGCAGCCTATAGAGCTTCATCTTGGTGTTCCTTACAATTCGCCCCGCTCCCGTCTTGCGCGAGAAAGTTATTGGACCAAATGATTATGCCAATTCTGCACGTCGTTTCGACAGAAATGCTGTTTGCGTCCGATATTTCACCTTTTCTAGCCGACAGTTATGCGGGCTGATCTGCGCCTACAGTGTCATCCCTCGTGCTTAGACGACTAGGCAAGGCCCCGCCGTTCCTGATAGAATTTTATCGCTTATTGCGTTGCAAACTCGGCATTGCGAACCGCGTCGTCATAGGGATTTGACCCATCGCAATGTCGAGGATGTGGTTGCCACCAACAACGCGCTAATAAATGCGCAAACCAAGCGCATGTTGTTCCATGACAACGCCAAGCGGGTGCTCAAGACGTAAGATGACCAAGCCTGACACATATACGCGCGAAGATGCCGGACAGCCGGCCTCGCTGCACCCTGCCTATGCCAGCACCCTGCTGCGCTCGCCGCGCCAACCGCTGGTGCGTATTCCGCAGACCCTAACCGAGACAACCGGACCGCGCGATTGGGACCGGCTTATGGGCGGTGCCATGGCCGACCTGACGACCCAGCATGCCGCCATGCCGCAGGGGCAGAGGATCATCGTCTCAGGACGGGTGCTGGATGAGCAGGGGCGCCCCGTGAAGCACACGGTGGTCGAGATCTGGCAGGCCAATGCCGCCGGGCGCTACATCCATGCCAAGGACCAGTGGGATGCGCCACTGGATCCCAACTTCACCGGTGCGGGCCGTGTCATCACGGACGGCGAGGGTCGCTACCGCTTCGTCAGCGTGCGGCCTGGGGCCTATCCTTGGGGCAACCACTACAATGCTTGGCGCCCCGCCCACATTCACCTGTCCTTGCTGGGACCGGCCTTTGCCACGCGGCTGGTGACGCAGATGTATTTTCCTGATGATCCGCTGATCGAGATCGATCCGATCGCGAACGCCGTGCCGATGCCTCAGCGCCAGCGAATGGTCTCGCGGTTCGATATCGCCACCACTCAAGCCAACTGGGCGCTGGGCTATCTGTTCGACATTGTGCTGCGCGGATCACTTGCGACGCCGATGGAGCAGCGCTGATGGCCGATAACCAGTCCAACGAGTTGTTCGGCCAGACGCCGTCGCAAACCGTGGGTCCCTTTTTCCACTACGGCCTACCGTGGAAGGGCGGGGCCGACCTGGTTGGGGCCACCGACATCGGTGCCCGCCCTGACCTCATGCCCGAAGATCATTATCTGCTGGCGCAGTCGCACGCGACCGTGACCGAACCGGTGGAGACCATCACCATTGAGGGCGTGGTTGTGGACGGCCAGGGCGTACCGACGCCGGACGTCATGGTTGAGATTTGGCAGGCCGATCCGACCGGCCGCTACGCCGGCGAGTCGAACAGTGGCTTCATCGGCTTTGGCCGGTCCTCCACCAGCGAGGCGGGGGTCTACCGCTTCGTCACCGTCAAGCCGGGTGCCGTGACCGACTCCGACGGTATGATCCAAGCACCGCATATCGCCTTCAGCATTTTGGGCCGTGGTATGCTCAAGCGCCTTGTGACACGGCTCTATTTCGACGGTGACGTCGCGAATGAGAGCGACCCAATCCTTGGCCTCGTCCCGCACGCGCGGCGCGACACCCTGATCGCTAAGGCGCGCGACGGTGTGTGGCGGTTCGACATTGTCTTGCAAGGCGTTCGGGAAACCGTCTTCTTCGACATATGACCAATCTGTTTCTTGACCGGCCAGCCTCAACACCGGCCATGCTGGCGGTGTTCAGTGACGAGGCGATGCTGCGTGCGGCCTTGCGGTTCGAGGCTGCCCTAGCCTTGGCCCAAGCCGACACCGGCTTGATTGACATGGCCGCCGCAACGGCAATCGCCGATGGCTGCGAAATCCTACCCAATATCGCCGACCTCGCTGAACAGGCCGCCCACGCCGGCACCTTGGCGATCCCACTGGTCAAGCTATTGCGCGCTCGTATTGCCGCCTCGGCAGGCGATGCCGTCGCCGTCCTTGTCCATCGGGGTGCGACCAGCCAGGACCTCGCTGACACTACATTGATGATGCAGGCGCGTGAGGGCGCGGCCCTGATCGAAGCCGAGGCTGCGCGGCTCACTGCCGCCCTGGCGGCGTTGGCTAGGACACATGCGGCCACGCCGATGCTCGGGCGGACGCTTTTGCAGGGTGCCTTGCCGATCACGTTCGGGTTGAAGGTTTGCGGTTGGCTACAGGGCATCGATGCCACGGCGCGCCGGTTCGAGCGCGAGACCGCCGCCGTCCGGCTGCAGTTCGGCGGTGCCGCCGGAACCCTGGCGGGGTTGGACGGTAAGGCTGACGCTATAACGCACGCCTTGGCCAAGCGGTTGGGCCTGCGCGTCGCGGTTTCTCCCTGGCATACGTGCCGAGAAGGCGTGGCGGGACTGGGTGCCGCCCTGGCGCTCCTCACGGGCGCGGCGGGCAAGATCGCGCTCGATATTGCCCTTCTGGCGCAGAACGAAGTGGCTGAGGCCTTCGAGCCGCGCGTCGCAGGACGTGGCGGATCGTCGGCTATGGCGCACAAGCGCAACCCGACCGGATGCCAGGTGGCGCTATCCGCTGCCGCAAGGACGCCGCACTTGGCTGCAACGCTCATTGCTGGCTTGCCGCAGGCGCACGAGCGTGCCCTCGGCGAATGGCAAGCCGAGGCCCCCGCCCTGGTTGATCTATTCCGTATGACCCACGGTGCGCTTAGCACTATGGCGGCCGTGATCGAGGGGCTGGAGGTAGATGTGTCGCGCATGGCGGCCAACCTCGCGGCGGCCGATGTCGGGACCGATGCGGGCGAGTCCCAGGCTCTGGTCGCCGCTGTACTCGCTGATTTTAGCAAGGAGCCCTAAATGGCCTTCGCTCTCAACAATGGCGTGCGCCTGCACTGGCGTATCGATGGTGCGGCTGAAAAGCCGGTGCTGGTGTTGCTAAATTCCATTGGCACAGACATCGCCCTCTATGACGCGGCCGTCCCGTACCTGATCAAAGATTTCCGTCTGCTGCGCATCGATGCGCGCGGACACGGTGCCTCAGACGCGACGGATGGCGACTACAGCCTCGACCTGCTGGCGGATGACGTGCTGGCGGTGATGGATGCGGGGGGTGTCGAGACCGCTGCTTTGTGCGGCACATCCATGGGCGGCATGGTCGCAATGACCCTGGCGCTGAAGTCACCGCGTCGCGTTACGGCGCTTGTTCTCGCCTGTACGTCCGCCGCTATCGATCCAGCGATTTGGGCGGCGCGGGGGGCTGCGGTTCGCGAAGGCGGCACGGCCGCGATTGCCGACATGGCCATGAGCCGCTTTTTCAGCGACGCCTTCCGCGACAAGCATCCCGAAGCGGTCGAGACCGTGCGCTCTAATCTGCTGGCCCAGAATGCCCACGGCTATGCCGCCTGCGCTGCGGCGATCCGCGATATGGATCTGGCCGGCGCGATTTCTGGTATTGCCGTCCCGACCCTGGTGATCGGCGGCTCTAAGGACATTGCCCTACCCTTTGTCGGTCATGGCGATGTGATTGCCGCAGCGATTGTCGGCGCGCGTGTAACCGCGCTTGATACGGCCCACCTGCCCAGCATTGAAGCCCCCGCGAGCTTTGCGGCGGCGGTGCGTGGGTTCATGGCTCAGGTGCGCGACGGAACAGCCAATACTGACGCCAACACCCTGCTGTTCGAAGAAGGGCTGAAGAACCGTCGCAAGGTCCTGGGCGATGCCTGGGTCGACAAGTCTCTGGCTGGGCGCACGCCGTTTAACGCCGACTATCAGGCAATGATCACCCGCTATGCCTGGAACGAGGTTTGGGGCCGCCCCGGTCTGGATCACCGCACGCGGCGCCTGCTGGTGGTGGCCATCTGCGCCTCACTCGGCCGTTGGGAGGAGTTCCGGCTTCACGTGAAGTCGGCGCTCGAACAGGACGGCTTTACCCAAGACGAACTCAAGGAAGTGCTGATGCAGACGGCAATCTATGCCGGGGTGCCGGCCGCCAACACCGGCTTTAACGAGGCCGCTGAGATCATCCGCAACCTAGCGCCCTAGCCGCGTCTCACGACTGAGGAATTCCCATGGACGAAGCCCTGCTCGACAAGCTGGCTATCCGGCAACTGGTCGATGACTGGATCATCTTCAGTGACGGCGGTAATTTCGAACGGTTTCCCAGCGTCTGGCACGAGGACGGCTGGATGATGGCGACCTGGACCCAAGGGTCAGCCGCCGATTTTGTCGCCATGCGTAAGATGAGCTTCGACAAGGGTGCCACCACGATCCTGCACTTCAACGGTGCCCATACGTCAGACGTCGTTGGTGACCGCGCCGTAAGCCAGACCAAGATGGAGATTTTGCAGCGCGCACCGGTTGACGGGGTGATGTGCGATGTCACCTGCCTTGGCCGCTTCTATGATTTCTTTGCCAAGCGCGAGGGTCGATGGGGCATGGTCCATCGCCAGCCGATCTATGAGAAGGATTGGCTGATCCCCTGTGATCCGACCACGTTGCCGAAGATGGATCG
>CANKEA010000087.1 GCA_947480815.1 Caulobacterales bacterium
CCAGGCGGCGGTCTCATTGGGCGATATTTCTACCGTGCCGAAGAAGGAGGGATCGAGCAGGGCGTCGAGCGCGCCTGGACGTTTGGCGAGCGTGGTCGCCAACTTGGGCGCATAGGCCATGACCCGCACCACCAGCTCAAGCAGACGCGGCTGGGCTAAAAACAGAGACTGCACCCCGACGCTAGAGCTAAGTGAGGCGAAAAAGTCGCCAAAGCGGCGGAAGGCATCGTCGGCATTGCCGTTTGCGTGGCAAGCTTCAAGCAGGCGCGGGGCCAAGCGGGTGAACAGCTCGCGGCTGCGCGCAGTGCGCGTGGCGTTGACGCGGCCGAAGTGCCAGCCGCGGATATCCTGGCTGACACGCGCGGGATCGGAAAAGCCCATGCGTTTTAAGGTGGCAAGGGTTTCGGGATCATCGTCGACGCCGGTGAAAACAAGGCTGCCAAAACGCGACGACAGCGCCTCCTCGCCAGCGAAGAGCTTGCCATAGCGGGAGTTGACGCGGCGAAGCATGGCGCCGACTTCGCGGTCAAAGGCGGGCAAGCTGGAACGGCCCCACAGAGCAGCCACGCGTGTGCGGTCGGCGTCCCGTTCCGGCAGGCGGTGGGTCTGTTCATCGGCCAGCATCTGCACGCGATGCTCTAGGGCGCGAAGGTCATGGTAGGCCGCACTCAGCTCGGCCGCGGCAGCTGACTCGACATGGCCAGCGGTGGTCAGCGCCGCCAGAGCGTCCAGGGTGCGCGGACTGCGGAGGTTCGGCTGGCGGCCGCCAAGAATCAGTTGCTGGGTCTGGACGAAGAACTCGATCTCGCGAATCCCGCCCCGGCCAAGCTTGAGGTCGTGGCCCTTAGCCTCAAGGCGCTCATCGGTCTTGTAGGCATGGATCTGGCGCTTGATGGAATGGATGTCTGAAATGGCACCGAAGTCGAGATTACGCCGCCAGATGAAGGCCTGCATGGCCTTGAGGAAGGCTTGCGCGCGCGGGATGTCGCCGCCCACCGCCCGCGCCTTGATGAAGGCGGCGCGCTCCCAGTTCTGGCCGACACTTTCATAGTAATCCATCGCCGAGACGACACTGACTGCCAGGGGCGTGGACCCTGGATCGGGACGCAGACGAAGGTCGGTGCGGAAGACGTAACCCGCCTCGGTACGGTCCTGCAGAGTCTGCACGATGGCCTTGGCGAGGCGCACGGCGACCACCGCCCTCTCGGCTCCCTCGGTCAGGAGCATGGCGGCGGGCTCGTAGAAGATGCAGATGTCGATGTCGCTGGAATAGTTCAGTTCGAACGCGCCCTGTTTGCCCATCGCGATACAGAACAGGCCCGGAACCGGACCCTGCGCCCCGGACGGCGGGGGATTGAGCGTTCCGCGTTCCTGCTCCGCTCTGGCGGCGAGACCCAAGGCGACTTCCAGGGCGACGTCAGCGAAGTGGGTCAGGGCGGCGGTGACTGCGTTCAGATCCCAGACGCCGCCGAGGTCACACAGGGCGGTAAGTAGGTGCAGATCGGCCTTCAGGTCGCGAAGGGTCTTGCGGCCAGCCTCTTGCGCCTGGCCACCGACGATCCTTGCAGCGACAAGGATCTCATCCAGGTGCGCCAACGGATCGTTTTCAAGGATGGCGCGCAGGCTGTTCGGGCGACGACGTGCCAGGCTGAAGAGATAGGGCGATGCAGCGAAAACCGGCGCCAGGGCCGGCCAGACGGGGTCCAGCAGTGGCAGCCAGCCGTGCTTCTCAGCCGCCTTGGCCAGCGTATCGCGCGCCCGTTCCGCCGCGATCGTATCGGTAACGGGCCCGCACGGGGTTAGTGTGTCGGCAAGCCGGGGAAGGCCCCGGTTTGTCATGAAAAACGGACTAGCCGTCGACCTTCAGCGTGCGGAAGCCCGGACGGCCGCCACTGAAAACCCCAATCGTGACATTGGCACGGCCGGCCTTTTTGGCGGCATCAGCCGCCGCCGTGACCTCGTCAAGGCTGGTGACGGGACGGGTATTAATACTGGTGATCACGTCCCCGCGCTTGAGACCCTTGTCGGCCGCATCCGAGCCGGCCTTGACCGAGTCGACCGCCAGACCCTTGACCCCGGCGTCGAGTTTCAGCCGATCACGCGCCGCATCGTCGAGCGGCGTCAGCAACATGCCAAGAACTGGCGCGCGCTTTGCGGCCAGCGGGGCAGAACCCTTTGGTGTGCCGTTGTCATTACCGTCGGTACGGGCGGCCAATTCCTGCTCACTGGGCCGGGTGCCGGACTTTATGGCTATGCCGATGCGGGCCTTGTCGCGGATCACGGCCAGCTTAATAACGTCTCCCGGATGACCCTTGGCCACTTCGCGGGTCAATTCCGAGCTATTCTTGATGGCAACATCATTGACCGAGATGACGATATCGCCCGGACGAAGGCCGCCACGCTCGGCAGGACCGCCGGGGATTAGGGCGGCGACGATAGCACCGCGTTGGTCGCCCAGGCCCTGCGCCTCGGCCATATCGGCGGTGAAGGGCTGGATATTGGCACCAATATAGCCACGGGTAATCTTGCCGCCGCTGATCAGCTGGCTTGTGATGGAGTCGACCACGTCGGCAGGAATGGCGAAGCCGATGCCGACCGATCCGCCGGAAGGTGAGAAGATGGCGGTGTTGACCCCAACCACCCGACCATAGATGTCGAATGAGGGGCCGCCGCTATTGCCGCGATTGATGGGGGCGTCGATCTGAATGTAGTCCACAAAATTTGACGAACTGTCACCCAGATCACGGCCGTAAGCCGAGATGATGCCGGCCGTCGCCGTGCCCCCCAGGCCGAACGGGTTGCCGACAGTGATCACCCAGTCACCGACGCGCGGCTTGGCCGACTTTTCGAAATCAACGAAGGTGAACTTCACTTTTTTTGGATTTTCCACCTGTAGCACGGCGAGGTCGGTGCCCTCGTCGCGGCCCAGCACGGTGGCCTTGAATTCACGGCCATCCTTCAGCGTGACCTTGATGTCTTCCGCCTTCTCCACCACGTGGTTGTTGGTTACCACATAGCCGTCGCGCGAGATGAAGAAGCCCGAGCCCGAAGACTGCTGCTTGCGCGGCGTGGCAGGCTCATCACCATTACCGCCGCGCGGCACGATGCCGAACGGCAGGCCTTCCAGGCCCGGAATCTTGCGCACATCAGCGGGCTCCATTGCGCTGGTGACGTCGATCGACACCACAGCCGGAGATACACGCTCGAAGATATCGGCGAATGACAGTGGCGACCCCGGCGGCGGAGCAAACAGGGGCGCGGCGGCGGCCGAAGTCAGTTGCGGCGCCGCCGCAGCGGCGGGGGTCATCCGAAGCCCGACACCGGCCATAGCGGCAGCAGCAACGCCAACACCGGCGACAGCCCCAGCGACGAAACCCCGTTTGCGTGCGGACATGCTCATTTGACTTCCCCGTTCCGGCGACGCGGCCAGACTCTTTCAAACCCAACACTTAGGCCACGTACCGAAGTTCGCAACGGTTTGACGACGCCGAACGCAATGATTTTCAATTGGATCAATTCAAAAGCGTCTTGTACGATTGCAGATCGCCTCAGCAGCTTATGATCGAAACACCGCTGCTTAGCGGCATGAAACCGGTTCCAGCAGGCGATTTTTAAGCGCAATTGGAGGCTAGTCTGGTGCTTGATCGAGGACCGACTGCAACCGGCGCTCTTCCTCTGGACTGAGGGCCGCCGCTGTTTCCCGCCGCCGCGACACGTAGGCGAGGCCGCCTAGCCCGCCCAGCACCAGCAGGAACGGGCCCAGCCATAGCAGAGCATTGCCCATATCGAAGGGAGGCTTCAGCAGTACAAACGCGCCATAGCGGGCGGTAAGGAAGTCGAGCACATCCTTGTCGCTACGCCCGGCGGAGACCTGCTCGCGCACAATACGGCGCAGGTCAGCGGCTAATGGGGCCAGGGAATCGTCAATCGACTCGTTTTGACAGACCAGACAGCGGATTTCGCTGAACAGGGCCTTGGCGCGGTGCTCGGCCACGGGGTCGACCAGACGCTCTGCCGGGTCAGCGGCGGCCCCCATACAGGCAACCGCAGCCAGTAGGAGCAGCAGGCGCTTCATGCGGAAACCGGCAGCTTTTTCCGCGCCGGAGCCGCCAGCCGCAGCCGCCGGTCGGATAACGATAACGCTCCGCCCAGGGCCATCAGAAAAGGCCCGGAAAAGATCAGCCGAACCCACGGATTGACATAGGCTCGCACCAGCCATGCCGGACCGCCTTCGGCCCCCTGGCGGCGCTCGCCGAGCACCAAATAGATGTGATCAAGCCCGCGACCGCAGATGCCGACCTCTGAAGTCGTCTGGCCGCCAGCGGGATAGAAGCGGCGTTCCGGTGCGGCCCTACAGACAATTGTTCCGTCCGCCTTAGTGACCACCAGGGGGCCGCGCTCGGCAATGTAGTTGGGTCCGTCAACCTGAGTCACCGCGCCCAGAGACACCTGGTAGACACCGAGCGCCATATGCCCTCCTTGCCCTAGGGCCTCAGCCGCCTCGACGCGCCAGCTGGTTTCGAAACTCGCCCCAAGCACGAAAACGCCCAGGCCGGCGTGGGCCAGGGCGACCCCATAGGCACCGCGCGGCAGGCCACACAGGCGGCGCAGGGCCTCCGCCAGCGGAATGCGGAAAAGACGGGTCCGCTCAGCGAGTTCGACTGCCGCACCACCGATCAGCCAGGCACCCGCGCTAAGGCCCAGGCAAGCCAGGGCCTTACGCGGCGAGACCAGGAGTAGACCCAGGATGGCGGTTCCAGCAGCGGCAGCGGCGGCGGCCCACAGGCGCTGTAGGGCACCCCTGGCGTCTGCGCGCTTCCAGCTGAGCAGCGGGCCAAGCGGGATCAGAACAATCGCCACGGCCATCAGCGGGATGAAGGTTAAGTTGAAATAGGGCGGGCCAACCGACACGGTCTCGCCGCCCATGGCTTCGCGGATCAGCGGATAGAGCGTACCAAGGAGGACGGTGGCGGCACAGGCGGTCAGCAGGATATTGTTGACCACCATAGCGCTCTCACGGCTCACCGGGGCGAAGACGCCACCGGGCTTGAGCGCCGGGGCACGCCAGGCAAAGAGGGCAAAGCCCGAACCGGCGGTTACGCCCAGGATCGACAGCAACAGGATGCCGCGCGCCGGATCGACGGCGAAAGAGTGCACACTGGTCAGCACACCCGAGCGCACCAGGAACCCACCCAACATGGAGAAGGTGAAGCCCAGTAGCGCCAGGAACACCGTCCAGCCCGGCAGGGCGCCGCGCTTTTCTGTGACAATGGCCGAGTGCAGCAGGGCCGCGCCAGCCAGCCAAGGCATGAAGCTGGCGTTCTCGACCGGGTCCCAGAACCACCAGCCGCCCCAGCCCAGTTCGTAGTAGGCCCAGAATGCGCCCAGCGTGATACCGACCGTGAGCAGCGACCAGGCCATCAGGGTCCACGGCCGCACCCAGCGCGCCCAGGCCGTATCGATCTTACCTTCAATCAGGGCGGCGACGGCGAAGGCAAACACCACCGAGAACCCGACATAGCCGGAATAGAGAATTGGCGGATGGGCGGCGAGTGCCGGGTCTTGCAGCAAGGGATTGAGCGAATTGCCCTCGACGGGGGTCTTCGCCTGCGCCAGGCGCCACATCGGATTGGAGGCCAGCACGGTGTAGCCCAAAAACAGCACGCCCAGAGCGCCCTGAACGCTGAGCACCAGAGCCTTGAGCCGCTGCGGCAGGCCGCGTCCAAACACAGCCACAGCCGAGCCATAGCCGGTGAGCATAAGGCACCACAGCAGGATTGAGCCCTCGTGGCTGCCCCAGGCCGCAGCCACCTTGTAGAGCATTGGCTTTTCGGTGTGCGAATTGGCGGCCACGTTGGCGACCG
>CANKEA010000088.1 GCA_947480815.1 Caulobacterales bacterium
CGGAAAATTCCCATCTGGCGATCCGACAACGAGAGCGGAAGCAGCAGAAGTTCAAGTCCCAGGGCTCAGCCCAAAGGTTCCTCTCCGGCCACGCCGCGATCTACAACACCTTCAACACCCAGCCTCACATGCTCTCCCGTCCCGGCCTTCGCACTTTGAGGGCTGGCGCTCATGCTGATTGGGCGGCGGCTACCGCGGCGGCCTGAACTGCAGGGTGGGGTAGGGGCTTTTCGTTCTTGGTGACTTAACCTGTTAGTTCCGAGGTCACGAGCGGGTCGAACTCCTTGCTTTCGGGCTGCGCCACTTCAGCCGACAAGTTCTACAATGTACAAAGCTCTAGCAATCTGACCGGCGCGTTCTCGGCCATCGCCGGATCGATCCAGAACTTGAGAATCCCAGGCTGATCTTGAGAAAGCGGCTGGGATAAATCAGAGCAGCTTTATTTCCCTTAAGCGCTCCATCAGGAACCCGTCGGCGGTGATCGATACCGGGTAGCGGTCAGGGTTGTCTGGCGTGATGCAGCTGGGCAGGGTCTTAATCAGGTAGTCCGGCGCGAAGTGCATGAAGAACGGCGTCGAATAGCGCGCCACCCCGCGCCGCTCCGGCGGTGGATTGACCACGCGGTGCGTTGTCGACGGCAATACATTGTTGGTCAGACGCTGCAGCATGTCGCCGATGTTGCAGACCACCGCGCCTGGCGGGGCGTTGATCGGCAACCACTGGCCATCACGGTCCAGCACCTCCAGGCCAGCTTCTTCCGCACCAAGGAGCAGGGTGATGGTGTTGATGTCTTCATGCGCCCCGGCCCGCACATTGGGGCCGTCGAACCGTGCTGGCGGATAGTGCAGCAGTCGTAGGATGGAATTGCCGTCCTTCACGGTCGGATCAAAGATATGCCGATCCAGCTCCAGGTATCGAGCGATGGCCTCCAGGACGCAGCCACCCAGGCTATCTAGCGCCGCATAGAGCCAGGACTCCGTGGACTTGAAAGCAGGCACTTCGGCCGGCCAGACATTGTCAGGCATGGTGGCGCGAAAGGCATGGCCGGGGGGCAGATCGCGGCCAACGTGCCAGAATTCCTTGAGGTCGGAATGTTCGGCACCCTTGGCTGTCTCGACCCCAAAGGCAACGTAGCCCCGCTGCCCGCCGTTGCCCGCGATGTAGTCCAGCTTGGTCTGTTTTGGCAGGGCGAAGAAGTCTTTGGCGCTGCGAATCGCTGCGTCGATACGGCCCTGGTCCAGGCCATGGTCGGTGACGACGGCGAAGCCGTAGCGGGCGAAAGAGGCGCCCAGTTCGGCGGCGAAGCGCTCAAAGTCAGCCTCGTAGAGCCTGTAGGAGACCGGCAGAATTGCGGCAGAGAGGTTGGCTGTTTGGTTCATGGGCGCAAGTTTCCTCCTGAATGCAGGTTCCGGCAACCTCGGGAACACCCCTTAGCGCTGGGGTTGTTCCGGCAGACAGACTTCAAGCGAATAGACGATCCTGGTGTCTTTGCCATCTTGACCCGCGCGCGCTGATAGGGTCACCAGTGCCGCTAATAAGACGCGCCGTGTGGCGTCGTGATGGGGAAGCGAACGTGGTCGATAAGGCGAGGGCGCGGGCCGAGGAGGCGCTGGACGGGTTGTTGTTCGACGGCATGTCGATCATGGCCGGGGGATTTGGCATCTGCGGGGTGCCCGAACACCTGATCGCGGTCATAAGAGACTCCGGCGTGCGCAACCTGACTGTGATTTCCAACAATTGCGGTGTGGACGGTGCTGCGCTCGGGTTGCTGCTCGAGACAGGCCAGGTCGCCAAGGCCATCAGCTCCTATGTGGGAGAGAACAAGCTGTTCGCCGAGCAATATCTCACCGGCAAGATCGAGATCGAGTTCAACCCACAAGGGACACTGGCGGAACGTATCCGCGCCGGCGGGGCGGGCATCCCGGCCTTCTACACGCGTACCGGCGTGGGCACGCCCCTGGCCAAGGGCAAGGAAGAACGCACCTTCAACGGCGAACGTTTCATCATGGAAACGGGGTTGGTGTCCGACCTTTCCCTAGTCAAGGCCTGGAAGGGCGACCACGAGGGCAACCTCGTCTATCGAAAGACGGCCCGGAACTTCAATCCGATGATGGCCACGGCGGGCAAGGCCACGGTGGCCGAGCTTGAGCACCTGGTCGAGACCGGAACCCTGGGGCCCGACAACATCCACACCCCCGGCATCTTCGTGGACCGGGTGGTAGAAAGCCACGCCTACCCCAAGCGGATCGAGAAACTTTACACACGGCCACGGCCGGAGACGGCAGGAGCAGCCTAATGGCCTGGACCCGCGAAGACATGGCGATGCGCGCCGCCAAGGAGCTGAAAGACGGCTTCTATGTGAACCTAGGCATCGGCATCCCGACCATGGTGGCCAACTATATTCCCGAGGGCGTCAACCTCATCCTGCAGAGCGAAAACGGCATGCTGGGGACCGGTCCCTTCCCCTATGAAGGTGAGGCCGATCCGGATGTGATCAACGCCGGCAAACAGACCGTCACCGAACTGCCCGAGACCTCCTACTGCAGCAGCGCCGACAGCTTCGGCATGATCCGGGGCGGCCATATCAACATGGCGATCCTGGGTGCCATGCAGGTGGCGGCCAACGGCGATTTGGCCAACTGGATGGTGCCCGGAAAGATGGTCAAGGGGCCCGGCGGGGCTATGGACCTGGTAGCCGGCGTGCGTCGCGTGGTGGTCGTCATGGAGCACTGCGAAAAGACCGGTGCATCTAAGCTGGTCACCGAGTGCTCCCTGCCGCTCACCGGTGCCAATGTGGTCGACATGGTGATCACGGAGCTGGGGGTGTTCGACCTCGCGCGCGGTACCCATGCCCCCGCCCTCCTCGAATTGGCCCCCGGCGTTACCGTCGAAGAGATCACGGCAAAGACGCAATTCGCGTTCACCGTGGCCCTCACCTAGGAGCGAACATGCGCCGTCTTTTCCTGACCCTGTGTCTGGCCTTGGGTCTGGGTCTGCCAGGATTAGCGCTGGCGCAGGCAGCCAAGCCGGCCCCCAAGCCGCCATCGAATAGCGAACAGGCGATCTTCGCCGGCGGCTGCTTCTGGTGCATGGAACACGACATGAAAGCCATTGTCGGCGTGACCGCTGTGATGAGCGGTTATACCGGCGGCACTCTGCTCAACCCCCGCTACGAAGACGTGGTGAGGGAAACCACCGGCCACTATGAGTCGGTTCGGGTCACATTTGATCCCAGCAAGATCAGCTATGCTCAGTTGCTTGATCGCTACTGGCCCCTGGTCGACCCGACCGATGATGGCGGGCAGTTCTGCGACCGCGGTCCATCCTATCGGCCTGCCGTTTTTGTCACCCCGGCCCAACGCCCCATCGCCGAAGCGTCTCGCGCGAAATGGGCCGCCAAGCTGAAGTCTGGCATGATGAAAACACAAATCGTCAACGCCAGCCGCTTCTTTGACGCGGAGGCGTACCACCGCAATTTCTCCGAGACGAACAGCCTGCGTTACAACGGCTATCGCCAGGGTTGTGGCCGGGATGCGCGTCTAGTGCGGGTTTGGGGCCGCAACCACTAAGGCCTCTGCCTAGGGTTTTCCGTTCGGGGCGATGCGCCGGCCGCCGCGGGTAAATCCGTACTGAATGCCGGTGGCCGGGTTGCGCGGCGCGCGGGCGTAGGTCTCGCCGATAAAGAGGCCCATCCGGCGATTGTGCTGATGATCCAGCCGCACCCTGGATAATTGCCGACCCGTCACGACCATGAAATCCAAGGCCATTTCCTCAGCGAACTGACCCTCATAGCTGGCTGCCAACACGCGCTGGCCCTCGCCGAGGGTCAGCGGGTTTTCTGTCTCGGCCTGGCTGTTGGGCTGTACGCCGCGCACCCACATGGTCAGGGGTGGGGCACCCAGATGGCCGAAATAGCTGCGCCCGTAATAGGCCGCGGCGTTGAACAGAAAGCGGTCATCGACCGTCACGGCCGACAGGTGCCCACCGACCTGCTCTTCACGGGATCGCTCGACGAGACTCTGTACGGTCTCGGCCCAGCCTCGGCTGCGCTTGAGGCTGTTGGAGGCACCCAGCCGGTCGGCGATATCGGGTCTCACCACACAGACCAGGAACAACAGGGCAATCGCGCCTTGGGTACTCAGCACGGCCATAACCCAGATTGTCTTGCGCCAGTGTATCAGCCAGGCCGCTAGCAGCAGGGCCAGGGTCGGATAGGCTGCGCCGGCCCAGTTGGCATTGGCGCGCGAAAGCAAGGCCTGCAGAGAGACGATTAGCAGCGGCGGCGCTGCCCAGCACAGCAGCAATCGGTCTGCGGCCTGCAGTCGACCACGGAACAGGACGAGCCCAGCGACCAGCAACAGGGCGGGTGGGGGACCGAACACGCCGAGCTGACCCAGCAGGAATTCGCCCAGTTCGTCCGGGTTGAACATCCGTCCCCGGGTCCAGTTGGCGTTGGAGGCCAGGTGGGTGACGGTGGCGAAATGGTGGTCGGCATTCCAGGCCAGATTGGGGGCTAGTAACAGCGCGAAGGTGCCGAGGAAGGCCGCTGCTACAGCGGGGCTCCAGGCGCGTCGCGCCGCCTTGTCGATCAGCAGATGAGCGGCGATGCCGATCAAGGCATAGACGGCGGCATATTTGGCCAGGGCCGCCGCGCCGACGGCCGCGCCCATCAGAGCGGCGATACCGACGGAACGCGGTTCTGCCTGTGTCGGCAGGGATACATAGGCCAGGAGGGCCGCCGACAGCAGGGCCAGCAGCGGCGCGTCGGTGCTGATGACCATGCTAGACAGCTGTACGCCGGGGATCAGGGTGTACAGGGCGCAGGCCAGCAGGCCGACGGCGGGCGAATAGAGCCGGCGGCCAGTGAAGAACAGGAATAGACCAGTGGCGGCATGCATGAACGGCCCGCTCAGCCGCACCCAAGGTTCGGTATCGCCGCCAACGGCGGTGGTGGCGGCAATGAGCCAGGCGATCAGCGGCGGCTTGGAAAAATAGCCAAGGTCCAGATGCCGCGACCAAAGCCAGTACTGCGCCTCGTCAGGGTGCAGTTCGAGCGGGGTCACGAACAGGATGATCAGTCGCAGCACGCAGGCCGCCACCGTCATCGAAAGCGCGAGCTTCAGGTGCGAATCCGGTGCCGATTGCTGCAACGCCACATCGCGGTACGCCTGTTTTGCGGTTTTCGTCGAATTCAGCGCCGTACTGCCCCTAATTGCCGATTTTTCCATCGAATCCAATGCGCAACGGCATCATCAGGCTAGCGCCCTAGCGCCAGAAATGATCAAAATTAGCGCAGTTCAATAACTAAGCGTTCATTTTAGACGACGGCGTTGCGGAATCGTCACCAAACTATGAAACTCTAGCCTTAGATGGACATCTTTGTCGCGATCGGTGTTCCGCCGCGATGTCCGCGTTTGAGAGGGGATACTCAATGCACTCAATGAAACGGCTCGCCTTCGGCGCGGGCCTCATGACGCTCGCCGTCGCCATGTCCACCGCGGTCTATGCGCAGGAAACAACGGGCAGCATTCACGGCACGGTAAGCGCGGGCACGGCTGCGGCCGCCAATGCGACCGTGGTCATTCTACACGAACCATCGGGCACCCGCCTGACCACAGTGACCAACGCGACCGGCACATTCGACGCCTCTGGCCTGCGCGTCGGCGGCCCCTACACCATCACCATCACCTCCCCGACCGGCAAGCGCGCCTACAGCGGTGTGTTTGTGGACCTTGGTAAGACTGTCGCCTTTGACGCCGACGTCAGCGCGCCCGTCGAGGCCGTCGAAGCGGTCACGGTC
>CANKEA010000089.1 GCA_947480815.1 Caulobacterales bacterium
GACGGGCAGCCTGACCAAACTCTCCGAAATCTCTATGCCGGGGCAAATCCAGTTCGGCTGGCGCCACCCTAAGGCACAGGTGGTCTATCTGGGTCTGGCCGAGACCAAGACCGGCGGGAAAAACCTGCTGGCCGCTGTGGCCTTCGACAAGGATGGCAAGCTGTCCTTGCTCGGCACGCCGATACCGATTGAACGGCCCATCCACCTGACGGTGGACCAGACGGGCACCTATGTGATGCTAACGATCAATACCCCCGCCCACATCGCCGTCTATCCTATCCAGGCCGACCATACGGTTGGGCCGATGATCGAGCAAAGCGGTAAACCGCCCTTTGGCATCTTTGGCCACCAGGTGCGGGTGCTGCCGTCTGGCAAGACCGCCATGCTGGTTACCCGCGGGGTGCGGTCGACCAAATACGAAAATAAGGACCCTGGCGGCCTGCGGTTCTTCAGCTTCGGCCCGGGCGGTAAATTGACCTACCGCGAGAGCGTGGAACCCAATGGTGGCTTTGGTTTCGGGCCGCGCGACTGCGACTTTTCAAAGGACGGGCGCTTCGCCTACCAGACACTGGAACTTCAGAACAAACTCCTGACGTTCGGCATTCACAACGACCGGTTCACGGACGAGCCGATCTTTACCGCGTCATCGACGCCAGATTTGACCAAGCCCTATGAAGAGGCCGGCATCGTGCTCGGCGACATTCACCTGCATCCGGATGGGCATTCGGTTTATGCGGCAAACCGCTCAAGCCTTTTCACCAAGCCAGAAGAAGCGATCGACACGATCTGCCATTTCAAACTCAACCCCAAGACGGGCGAGCCGACCCTGGCCGGCCAATACAACACCGAGGGCCAGCACCCGCGCACCTTCTTTATCAACGGCAGCGGCAAAATGCTGGTAGCCGCCAATGTGCGCGTCGGACCTGCGCTTGTTGACGGCAAGCCCGTGGCCAAGGCACCGGTCTGCCTAACCACCTTCTTGGTTGCGCCCGATGGTGCCCTGAAGCTCGCCAACCGCTATGAGATCGCCACCCCTAACGGCGAAAACCAGTACTGGTGCGCTTTCGTCTAGGGTTGTTTACCCGCCTGCAAGCCGCAGGATCGTCTCCCACTCAGCCGCGCTGACGGGCGAAACCGACAGTCGACCTTGGCGCAACATGGCCATTTCGGCGAGCGCTGGCGTGGCCTTCATCTCCGCAAGCGTGACGGGTGACGTCAGCGCACGCACGGCGGAAAGCTCTACCGCAACGAAACGGTTGGCAGGATCGCTTGGGTCAGGGAAGGCCTCCCGGGCGACCTCGGCTATGCCGACAACGGCCATGCCGACGTTGGAATGGTAGAATAGCACTTCGTCATCCTGCCTCATGGCCTTGAGGTGCAGGGCGGCGGTGTTGTTGCGCACACCGTCCCAGACGGTGCGGCCATCACGGACTAAGTGGTCGAAACTGTAGGTATGGGGTTCAGATTTCACCAGCCAGCGCGCCGCGCTCATGGACAAATCTCCTCCAAAGCCCTTCCACGGGTCGGCGGACCAAACAGGCCGATGGAAAGCACCACCATGGCCATGGCGAAGGCAACCAGGGCAAACACCGCGCCCGTGCCGCCGGCATGCAGCAGGGCCCCAATCATCAGGCCGGTGCAGGCGGCAGATAGCCTACTCCAGCTGTAGACGAACCCGACAGCCCGCGCTCGGATCGAGGTCGAGAACACTTCCGACTGGTAGTTATGGAACGAGAAAGACATCCAGTTACTGGCCAGGGTGATGGCCACACCGCAGACGATTAGGGGAACAGGCTGCCGCTGGGCCGCAAACAGTAAGCCAAACACGGCGACCGAGATTGCGGCCAGAACGATTGACCATTTGCGCTCTATGCGATCGGCAACGAAAAAGCCCAGCAAGGGCCCGATCGGGTTGGCGATGGCGATGATGAAGGACCAGTACAGGCTGGTGGTCACTGTCACGCCCTGGGCCACCAGCAAGGTCGGCACCCAGGCAGCGAAACCGTAGAAGCCGATGGCCTGGGAAAAGTTAAAGACCGACAGCACCACGACGCGCTTACCGTAGGGGGCCTTCCAGATATCGGCGAAATTGCCGGACGTTAGCCGTTCATCAGGGAGAGGCATGATCGGCGGCAGCACCCCCCCAGCGGCGGCGGCGGCGGCGGTCTCCATGGCGGCGGTGATGGCGTCAGCCTCTTCGATCCTGCCATGCCGCGCTAGCCAGCGCGGGGACTCCGGGATCAGCCCGCGGATCGCCAATACGGCCAGGGCACCGGCCGAACCGATCAGCATGACCCAGCGCCAGCCCTCCAGCCCTAGCGGCCGATGCGGTGCCAGCACCCAGGCCAGAAACGCCACGACCGGTACCGCGCTGAACGAGATCACCTGGTTGACGGCAAACACCCGGCCACGCACCTGGCGCGGCACAATTTCAGACAGAAAGGTAGAGATGGTGACCATCTGCACACCCAGGCCAACGCCGGAAATGAAACGCCAGACATCCAGGGCGAATCCCGTTTTCTGGAAGGCGAGGATGCAGGTCGTGATCGAATACCAGGCCAGGGCGCCCAGGAAGACACGGCGACGGCCCAGCCGATCAGCCAGGGCCCCAAACAGGATCGCGCCGACAAAAAGTCCGGCAAAGGTGGCGAAGACGAAGGTGGCCGGTCCCTTGCCCAACAGATCAGTCAGCCCACCAAAAGGACCAAGCGATTGAGGTGTGAACAGACCCGCCTTCACCATGCCGGGCGCGACATAGGCGGTGAAGAAGATGTCGTAGAATTCGAACCCGGCACCGAGCGAAATCAGCAAGACGAGGCGCCAGAGCCGCCGCGTCATCGGCAGGCGGTCTAGCCGGGCAGCAACGGTCTGAGCAGTCTGGGTCATGGCTTAGCCCTGACCTCGTTGTCGAAATACATGACGGCCTCCCTGATCCCCCGTTTTTTATCAAGGGGTATGCTTGGACCATTACCTTAGTCGGCCTGTGGCAAATTCCATAGGTGCCGCGTGCGACTCCTCTGCCTGAACAGTTTTGGGTTAAGGCGCTTTCGGAAGCCCTACTCCCACTCGATCGTACCGGGCGGTTTGGAGGTTACGTCATAGACCACGCGGTTGACGCCGCGGACCTCGTTGATGATGCGGGTCGCGGCGCGGCCCAGTACGTCCCAGGGGAACTCGAAGAAGTCGGCCGTCATGCCGTCGGTGCTGGTGACCGCACGCAGGGCGCAGACGTTCTCATAGGTTCGGGCGTCGCCCATGACGCCAACCGTCTTGACCGGCAATAGCACCGCGAAGGCCTGCCAGATCTTGTCGTAGAGACCGGCCTTGCGAATTTCGTCGAGATAGACCGCGTCGGCCTGCTGGAGCACCGTCACCGCCTCGGGGGTCACTGCGCCAGGAATGCGAATGGCCAGGCCTGGTCCAGGAAACGGATGGCGGCTGACGAACGCCGGAGGCAGACCAAGCTCGACGCCCAACACCCGCACCTCATCCTTGAACAGGTCGCGCAGTGGTTCCACCAGTTTGAGCTTCATATGCTCGGGCAGGCCGCCAACGTTGTGGTGGCTTTTGATCACCGAGGCCGAGCCGCCGATGCTCTCGATCACATCGGGATAGAGCGTGCCCTGGGCCAAGAAGGCGGCCCCCGTCACCTTGGCGGCCTCGCGGTCGAAAATGTCTACGAACTTGCCGCCAATGATCTTGCGCTTTCGCTCCGGCTCGGAAACGCCGGCCAGTGCGGACAGGAATTCCTCCCCAGCATCAACATGCACCAGCGGAATATTGTAGTGATTGCGGAACAGGCTGACGACCTGTTCGGCCTCATTGAGCCGCAACAGTCCGGTATCGACGAAGACACAGGTTAGTTGTTCGCCGATGGCCTCATGGATCAGAACAGCAGCAACGGAACTATCGACCCCGCCCGACAGGCCGCAAATCACGCGGGCATCGCCAACCTGGGCCCTGATCTTGGCGACCATCTCCGTGCGGAATGAGGCCATGGTCCAGTCGCCGTTACAGCCGGCGATGGTGTGGGTAAAATTGCGCAGCATGACTGCGCCACGCGGGGTGTGCGCCACCTCGGGGTGAAACTGCACGCCGTAGAAGCGACGGGTCTCGTCCGCAATGGCGGCGAAAGGCGCGCCTGTAGAGGCGGCGATGACCTCGAAAGCGGCAGGAATAGCCGTGACGCGGTCGCCGTGGCTCATCCAGACCGTCTCCGTCTGGCCCGGGGCGGCGATCCCGGCGAACAGGGGGCTGGCGCTTTTGACCTCGATCTCTGCCCGCCCGAACTCGCGGTGATGGCCACTTTCGACCCGTCCGCCGAGTAGGTTGCAGATCAGCTGTTGACCATAGCAGATGCCGAGCACCGGCACGCCCAGGGCGAAGACCTTATCGGTGATGGAGGGGCTGTTTTCCTCGGTGACACTGGAGGGACCACCCGACAGGATCACCGCCTGCAGCGGTGTTTTCAGCGCCGCCTCGGCCTTGGTGTAGGGCACAACCTCGCAGAACACGCCGCTCTCGCGAACCCTACGGGCAATCAGCTGCGTAACCTGCGAGCCGAAATCGATGATCAAAAGGCGCTGGTGGATCGGGGCTGTCATAGGAAGCTCCTAGCGCGAGTCACCGAGGTCGTCATCAACCTCTCCGTCGTCATCCCTGGGCTAGCCCCACGGTTTGAGATCATTCGGCCTTCACAAGCAGAGCGGCGAAGAACCCGTCCGTTCCAGCGCTTAGTGGCGTCAGGCGCAGGTATCCGTCCGATGTCGCGAACTGAGGAAACGGAACCGACCGCACAGAAAACCCAGGGGTTCTGGCCAGAAAGGCCGCCACGCGGTCTTCGTTCTCCTCGGCAAGCAGGGAGCAGGTCGCATAAACCATCCGTCCGCCCGGTTTGACGAATATCGCGGCCTGATCCAGCACGCCGTCCTGCTCGACCATGCGACGCTCAAGCTGTTGCGGCGACAGGCGCCATTTGGCGTCCGGGTTGCGCCGCCAGGTCCCGGTTCCCGTGCAGGGCGCATCAACGAACACCAGGTCCATCGCGCCCTCCATGCCACGGAACGGCTCACGCTCCATCGGCACTCGAACCTCAAGAATGGTAACGCCGGCGCGTTCAGCACGCGGGATCAGGTCTTTCATCCGGCGGGCGTCATTATCGTAGGCGAAGATCCGACCGCTGTTCTGCATCAGCGCAGCGAGGGCCAGGGTCTTGCCGCCGCCACCGGCGCAGAAGTCTAGCACCTGTTTTCCCACGATCTCACCGGCGCAGACTGCGGCCATCTGAGAACCAGCATCCTGGATTTCGAACCAGCCCAGCGGAAAGGCCGGAAACGTCTCGGGGGCCTGGGCGCGGATGGCCGGATCGGGCGCGGGCAAGCGTATGGCATTGGGCAGATTGTCGACGATCTCTGGCCCAATTGGCTCCAGCGCCTCCAGCACCATTGCACGATCGGATTTGAGCGTATTGACCCGCAGGTCGACCGGTGCCCTTTGCGCCAAGGCCGCGCCCTCCTCTGCCCGTCGGTCGCCAAAAACGCGGGCCATGGGCGCATCGAGCCAGTCGGGATAATCCCCAGCAACGGCGGGCGAGGGGCCGACGCAGGAGGCAGCGATAGCGGTCCGCGTGCCTTCCATCTTCAGAGCCGCGAGCTCCCCGTCATCTAGACTGCCCGGACCATGATCTTCAGCGAACGCGGCCGCGATACGCTCATGCGACCAATCCCAAGCGAATGCCAGCACACCCAAGACCATAGGTCGCGCAACCTC
>CANKEA010000090.1 GCA_947480815.1 Caulobacterales bacterium
CAGAAGCCGGTGTCGACATCGACGCTGGAGCCGCTTTGGTAGAGGCAATTAAGCCCCTGGCCAGGGCGACGCGCCGCCCCGGTGCAGACGGTGGGCTGGGCGGTTTTGGTGCCCTTTTCGACCTGAAAGCCGCCGGGTATCACGATCCGCTGCTAGTCTCGACCACGGACGGCGTGGGCACGAAGCTGAAGGTGGCGATTGAGACCGGCCTGCATGGCACGGTGGGAATCGACCTCGTGGCCATGTGCGTAAACGATCTTCTGGCACAGGGCGCAGAGCCCCTGCTGTTCCTGGATTATTTTGCCACCGGCAAGCTGGATGTGGCGGCAGCAACTCAGATTGTGAACGGAATCGCCGAAGGGTGCCGTCAGGCCGGCGCGGCCCTGGTCGGCGGTGAGACGGCTGAAATGCCCGGCATGTATCGTGATGGAGACTATGATCTAGCCGGTTTCTCGGTTGGAGCGGTCGAGCGTGACGGTGTGCTACCCAAGCTAGACGCCCAGCGGGCGGGTGACATTCTGATCGGCCTGGGGTCCTCCGGCGCGCATTCGAACGGCTATTCCCTGATCCGCCACATTGTCGAGCGCTCCGGCCTAGCCTGGAGCGCGCCCTCCCCGTTCAGCGAGGGCGAGACACTGGGCGAAGCCCTGATGGCCCCGACCCGAATTTATGTGAAATCGGCCCTGCCAGTGATCCAGTCTGGCCGTATTAAGGGCTGTGCCCATATCACCGGCGGCGGACTGATCGAAAACCCGCCGCGCGCTGTCAGCGATGGCCTTGTCGCGACATTCGATTGGGACGCCTGGCCGCGACCGGCCGTGTTTGACTGGTTGCAAAAGGCTGGCAACGTGGCCGAGGAAGAGATACGCCGCACCTTCAACTGCGGTCTGGGACTGATGCTGATCGTCGGGATGGCGGATGCCGAGCCGGTATTAGCCGCCCTCCTTAACGCCGGCGAAGACGCTTTCGTCTGTGGGCAACTGGCCAAGGCATGAACCGCACACCGGTCGGGGTACTGATCAGTGGTCGCGGCTCGAATATGTCGGCCCTGATCGCGGCGGCGAAACAGCCCGATTGCCCCTATCAGGTCGTCCTGGTGCTCTCCAACACGCCCGATGCGCCGGGCTTGCAGATCGCCCGCACCGGCGGCATCGAGGCCATAGCCATCGATCAGCGGAATTTTCCAAAAGACCGTGACGGCCACGAACGAGCGCTCGACGCCGCCTTGCGGGCATCCGGGGTCGAGGTCGTGGCCCTGGCCGGTTACATGCGGGTGTTGACCCCCTTCCTGGTTGGGGCCTGGGCTGGGCGAATGATCAACATCCATCCCTCGCTGCTGCCGAAGTACCCCAGCCTAGATACCCACCAACGCGCGCTAGACGCGGGCGATATGGAAGCGGGCTGCACCGTTCATTTTGTGACCGAGGGCGTCGACGAGGGCCCAGTCCTTGGCCAGGCCCACGTGCCGATCTTGCCGAGCGACGACGCCCACGCCATTTCCGAACGGGTCCTGGCCGAGGAGCACAGGCTCTATCCGGCCATGCTCGCCAAACTGTGCCTTTCGCTCAGGCGTTAGCGCGTTCGAGCGCCAAGGCGCGCACGGCCAGCACCGTCACCAGCACGGCCGCGGCCCAGATCACCGCCGCGCCAAACCGCAGGTAGCTTGCCGCCCCGATCGCCGCCCCGCAGCTTAACGAGGCCCAAAGGATAAGGTAGGGGCTCCAGGCCCAGCGGTCGCCCCCCGTTAACGCCGTGGCCATCCTCTGGCCTGCCTTGACCAGAGCGCCGGTCATGTAGGTCAGACCTACAGCCACCTCGCCCTCACGCTGGAACACCGCGTTCTCTACGCCCATGGCGAGGACAAGGACGGTAACGCCGGCCAGGTCCCACCCAAGGGAGAAACTGATTGCGCCGAAACCCAGCAACGCTGCCTCTGTGGCCAGCACCGGTCCGCGACGCAATCGGCCCCAGCGCGAGACCAAGGCCCCCAGGATCACCCCAATCAGGAACAGAGCGATCAGCCCGGCCGCGCGGGCGGCATTGACCAGGGTGCCGGTCCCGATCCCAACACCCAGCCGAGTGGAGTTGCCACTCATGAACGAGACAAAGAAGCCGCCGAGCTTGAGATAGCCGACCGCATCGACAAACCCGGCCACGCACGAGAGGCTGGCCGCCAATCCGATTTCACGCCGACTGTAGTCTTTCATGCGACTGCGCCCCCAGCATCATCCTCGCACCAGACAGCCGCGGTTCAAAAGAAAACGGCCGGGAATCGCTTCCCAGCCGCTTCAAATCGCGGTGCCGCTGATTTTAGCCGACGATCTCTTCTTCCTTGAAGAACAGGGCGATCTCGCGCGTGGCCGCTTCCGGGCCGTCCGAGCCGTGCACCGAGTTCTCGCCCACGGACTTGGCGAACAACTTGCGAATGGTGCCTTCAGCCGCGTTGGCGGGGTTGGTCGCGCCCATCACTTCGCGGTGCTTGAGGATGGCGTTCTCGCCTTCCAGAACCTGGATTACCACGGGAGCGGAGGTCATGAACTCGACCAACTCGCCAAAGAACGGCCGTTCCTTGTGCTCGCCGTAGAACTGCTCTGCCTGGGCGCGCGTCATTCGGATGCGGCGCTGGCCAACAATACGCAGGCCGGCACCTTCAAAGACGGCGTTGATCTTGCCAGTGAGGTTACGCTCGGTGGCGTCGGGTTTAATGATCGAGAAGGTGCGTTCGGTCGCCATGGCGCTATTTAAATCTCAACTATGAATGGAAAGGTGGCGGGCTTATAGCCGCATCCCCTTCCCCGCGCCAACCTCCTCTCGCGAGCCGATGATCCGCATTAGTGAACTGACCTTTGACGCGTGGGGACGACGATTCTTCGATTGCGCCAGCGTCACCCTTCCGCCGGGCGCAAAGGTGGGGCTGGTCGGCCGTAACGGCGTGGGCAAATCGACCCTTTTCAAGTTGATCCTTGATCGGCTGCATCCTGGTGGCGGTGAGATCACCTGGCCCAAGGCAGCGCGAATCTCCTCGGTGGATCAGGAGCATCCCGCGACACCGGTCTCATTGATCGACACCATCCTGGCGGCCGACATCGAACGCGCCGAGTTGACCGCAAGACTGGACACGGCCGCCCCCGAAGATCTTGGCGATATCTATATGAGACTGATCGAGATCGACGCCGACGCCGCACCGTCGCGCGCGGCCGAGATCCTGGCCGGCCTGGGCTTTTCAACCGCCGATTTGCAGCGGCCGATGGCGCATTTCTCTGGCGGCTGGCGCATGCGCGTCGCCCTGGCTGCGGCCCTGTTCGCCGAGCCAGAGCTGATGCTGCTGGACGAGCCGACCAACTACCTCGACCTGGAAGGCGCGCTCTGGCTTGAAGCGCGACTGAAGAAATACCCACATAGCGCCCTGGTGATCAGCCACGACCGCGAACTGCTGAACAATAGCTGCGACATGATCCTGCATATCAATCAGGGCAAGCTCGACCTTTACACCGGCGGCTACGATGATTTCGAGCGACTGAAGGCCGAGAAGGCGCGACTGCAGACGGCCAGCCGGCTCAAACAGGAGGCCGAACGCGAGCACTTGCAGGCCTTCGTCGACCGCTTCCGCGCCAAGGCCTCCAAGGCCGCCCAGGCGCAGAGCCGGATGAAGCGCTTAGCAAAGTTGGCCCCAATCTCTGCGGTGATGAACGAGCGGGTGGCCCCCTTCAACCTGCCCTCACCCAAGCGCCCGCTGGCACCCCCGCTGATCCGATTGGAGGGCGCGGATGTTGGCTATGACGGCAAGCCGATCCTGAAAAACCTCAACCTGCGCATGGATGTCGATGACCGCATCGGCCTTTTGGGCGTTAACGGTGCCGGCAAGTCCACATTCGCAAAGATGATCGCCGGGGCCTTGCCGATCATGAAGGGCGAGTTGCACCGCGACCGCAAGATGAAGGTGGGCTGGTTCCACCAACATCAGATCGAAGCGCTGGACCCGACCGATACCCCGCTGGAAATCATTCGGCGCGCCATGCCCGAGGCATCCGAATCCTCACGACGGTCAAAACTGGCGCAGTTCGGCCTCGGCTTCGACAAACAGGATACGACGGTCGCCAACTTAAGCGGCGGTGAGCGGGCTAGGCTGCTGCTGAATCTGGTGGCGATGGACGCACCACATATGCTGATCCTGGACGAACCGACCAACCACCTCGATATCGACAGCCGTCGCGCGCTCCTCGACGCGCTAAACGACTATGAGGGCGCAGTCATCCTGATCACCCACGACCGTTCCCTGATGGAACTGGTCGCCGACCGGCTGTGGCTAGCGGCAGATGGCGGGGTCAAGCCGTTCAGCGGCGATATGGACGATTACGCTAAGCTCGTGCTGGACCGAGCTCGCATCGCCGCCCGAGCCCCGACCCAGATCAAGGACGAGCCGACCAAGGCCACCGCCGTCGCGACGGCCCCTCCCCCGCCGCTAAGACCCAGACCTCCCGTCGCGCCGCTGAAGCGCAAGCTGGAGGCCGCTGAGCTCGACCTGGCGCGCGCGACAGAGGCGCTTGCCCTCATTGACCATGCCCTGGCCGATCCGACGCTCTATGCCAGCAATCGAGCCGGTTTCGACGACCTGAGCGCCAAACGCGGCAAGGCCCAAGCGCGGCTAGATAAGGCCGAAGCGGAGTGGATGGCCGCGGCGGAATCGCTCGCAGAGGCGGAAGCTTAGACACCCGCCTCGAACGTCCCACACTCTGGAAAGGTGCCGACCCTAAGGTTGGCTTAGCGGCACTTTATTTCCTTCACGATCCCCGTATCGGCGTCGAACAGGATGGTCAGGCGATCGGCGCGGACGTCAGGCGTCATCGGACAGGTGGTGCAGGCAACGCGGCGGCGGTTGGGGTAGACCGGGGCCGGGATCTGGCTCCGCGGCTTGCCGATGAGGCTGGCAAGTTCCCCGGCGCCGCAGGAATCCATCTTCGGCTCAGGCAACGGCAGCATGTTTTGCGGCTCGGACACGATCTTGCCCGGGACCAGCCCAGCAGGTATCGGCAGCTTTGCAGGCGTGTTGATCTTTGGCGCAGAAGCAGCGCAGGCCGATACAGACAATACGGCAACGGCCAAAATCAGGCGGGTTTTGCGGTTCATGCCTGCTTGCCCCAGGCTCCATCGGACGATTGTTTCCAGTAGGAGACAGGATGCCCATCGGCCTTGAACTGGGCCCAGCGGGTGCGCGCTGCATTTAGCGCTGCCTCGTCACCACCATCGAACAGCAGGACGCAGCGCTCAAACGCGCTAAGGTTTCCGGCCTCGGCACCGTCGATCAGGAACAGGGCCTGGGCCTTATTGGCAGCGGGCGTAACGGCCTCACTGAGCAGGATGGGCTGGCGAGGCGACAGCGCGTCGCCCTCAAGGGCGTGCGGCAGGAAACTGTCGTCGGCATAGGTCCACAGCTGCTCGTCCAGCGGGCCGGCACCCTCCGGGCTGGCGGTGCGGACCAGGGCACGCCACCCGCGAGCCAGGGTCTTTTCCAGCAGTTGCGGCAGGGCGCGGTCCACCCCGGTGCGTTCCAGATGGTAGAACCAGACCTCGCAAGGTGCGACGCTCATGCTCGAATATTAGTCCTCATAGGCATCTGCGACCATCCGGTTCAGCAGCCGCACGCCAAATCCGGATGCGCCATCCGGCACGGTGGGGGTGTGCGAAGGCTTACGCCAGGCCACGCCCGCGATGTCTAGGTGGGCCCAGGGCAGGCCAGCCACGAACTTCTGC
>CANKEA010000091.1 GCA_947480815.1 Caulobacterales bacterium
CAACGCGCCGCCCGCGCGGCCAATCCGCCCAAGCCGGGAGCTAAGAAGGCCGTGCACAAGGCCAAGCCGATCCGACCATCAACGCGGCCGTTGCGTGGGCCAGGGAGCAGACGGCCTGGGCCCAAGCGTTAGGCGCAAGCCGTACCGGTTCGATATGCCTTATTTGCGGGCGCTTAGGTCAGCCAGTTTGCCACGTCATAGCGGTTTCAAAATATAAAATGGCCCAGTCGCACTGGACCAAGCACCATAAACTACCTTCTGTTGCGCGGGGCTTTCAGTCGCTACTGAAAGGTCTGTATTCGCTCGTCAGGATCATGCTCATGCCTCGCCTTCCCAAATTGCTTGCTGCCCTCGCGGCCTTCGCCATTCCGAGCGTTGCTCTTGCCGACCTGAAGGTGGGCGATATCGCGCCGGCCTTCACGACCAAGGCTTCGCTGGCGGGCAAGGAATTCGATTTCAACCTCGATGCGGCCCTGAAGAAGGGGCCGGTGGTGCTGTATTTCTTCCCGGCAGCTTTCACTGAGGGCTGTACCATCGAGGCGCACGAATTTGCGGAGGCGACGGACGATTTCGTCCGCCAGGGCGCGACGCTGATCGGGGTCACCGCCGGCAATATCGATCGGGTGCAGGAATTTTCAGTCTCGGAATGCCGCAACAAGTTCGCCGTCGCCGCTGATCCGGGGGCGAAGATCGCCTCGCGTTATCGCGCGAAGATGTTTGGCCCTATTGGCTGGTCGAACCGCACGTCTTACGTGATAACGCCTGATCACCGCGTAGCCTATGTCTATAGCGCTCTGGCCCCTGACGCCCACGTCGCCAATACCCTGGCGGTCGTGAAGCGCTGGAAATCCACCGCGCACTCGGGCTGAACGGCGCGGCGTTCCAAGGCCGTTTTTCTGGCCGATTTTCCCGCAGGACTGGCGTAAACTCGACGTCTTTTGGCGAGCGGCTTAGGACTCCAGGACCCGGCTCAGGAACGCCCCGCCGTGCCGCAAGCCGGCTTCATCGATGCTGTGGCCCAGTCGCGATGAGATGTGGAGGGCGGTTTCGAACTCTAGTCCCATCAGCACCCCATGCGCTTCATAGGAAGCCGTGACCGGAACCACCAGATCGGCATCGCCGTGGATCAAGATAACCGGCGGCTTGCTGGCGACGTCCTTGGGCAGGGCGCGCGGATTGACCAGCAATCCGGAATAGCCTGCGATCCCCGCCAGGGCCTGGGCCCGCCGCGGACCGACGTGCAGGGCCATCATCGTGCCTTGGCTAAATCCCACCAGGGCAAGTTTGCTGGCCGCAAGGCCATACTGAACAAGTTGGGCATCGATGAAGGCGTTCAGCGCCGGGGCGGATTGGCCGACGCCATCGGTTCGCTCCTCCTCGCTGCGGCTCATCAGATTCCACCACTGATAGCCGCCGGGCTGGCCTGGGCAGGCCTGGGGTGAATTGGGTGCGATGAATAGGGTGTGGGGCAGGGCGGCCTTCCAATAGGGTGCCAGACCGATCAGGTCGTCGCCATTCGATCCATAGCCATGCAGGAACACAACGATTGATCGCGGATCGCCGCCGCCGGCGGGCCCGGCGCTGGGGCCGGTGAGGGGGAGTGGCAAGGTCATCAGAATTTCGTGGATGGATCGTGGCCGTTTGGCAAGGGGCCGATGCTAGGCGCGAAGATCGCTGTCTGTCCGTGGCGACTCTTTACGAAGTGCTGCGCGGAACTGATTGAGCCGATCGCGGTATCCCTGGGCGTCGCCGTATTCGAGGAACTCGAAATAGCGCCGATGCGGGTCGCTGACCTTTACGGCGTGCTTGATCGGGCACCAGTATTGCTCGGTGCGGCTGCTGATCTCGCGCACATAGGCCACCACCCCGTTGGCATAAGCGCAGAAGTCGCAGTTTAGCTGTTGCATGAGGTTGAGGTATTTCAGGCGGCGGCGGTCAAAGGCAATGTAATCGCTGCGCTTCACGCGCAGGATCTTATAGGCTCGGAAGCAGATCGCCTGGTAGCCGCTGACCCAAAGGTCGATTATCATTATGGGCACGATCAGCGAATAGATCACGGGCGCGGTCATCACTACGGCGGGGCTGGTTGCTCCGAAGTAGGCGGCCATGCCCAGTCGGAGCTTCCGGTGTTCGTCAACAATGCCGTGCTCAAAATCGCCGATGACCTCGTGCAGGCGCGCACCCAACACGCGCCGCCGGGCTTCAATTTCGCGGTCGAGTTCGGCCTGGAGACGAACAATCTCCGCGGCCAGATCCTGCATGCGCTGTGTCATCTGGCCTCATTGGGGTTACGACCCTAGACGCTAGGGCCGCACGAGGTCAGCTGGCAAGTGTCGGCCTACATTGGCGAGGCGCGTTCTCCATGGCTGGACAAATCCAGCCCGTCCTCGATGGCCGTATCGCTGACCCGCAGTCCAATCAGCTTGCTGCAGATAAACAGAATCGCCGCAGTCGCCACAACGGTCCATGCCACGACCGCGCCCAGCCCTAGCGCCTGAACGCCCAGCTGAGCCGCCCAGCCATTCGTGATCGGATAGCCCGTGCCGCCGAGGCTCGTCGCGGCGAACACCGCGGCCAGCAACACGCCCAGCATGCCCCCCACGCCATGGACAGCAAACACGTCTAGGCTGTCGTCGATCTTCAGCCGATGCTTCACCGGTTCTACGCACAGGAAACAGACTGCCCCGCCCGCGATACCAAGCGCCAGTCCGCCGATCGGGCCAATGAAGCCGCTGGCCGGTGTCACCGTTGCCAGACCGGCCACCACGCCGGTCACGGCACCCATCAGGCTGGGCCGCTTGAACTTGACCCATTCGAGCAGGGTCCAGGTTATTCCTGCGGCGCAGGCCGACAGATGCGTCACAGCAATGGCCATGGCCGCGTCGCCGTTTGCCGCCAGGGCGCTGCCGCCATTGAAGCCATACCAGCCCACCCAGAGCATGCCCGCGCCGATCGCCGTCATCGCCGGGTTGTGCGGCGGGTCGAGATGGCGTGGGAACCCGCTCCTAGGCCCGATCGCCCGCGCGAACATCAGGGCGGAAACGCCGGCCGTGGCGTGCACCACAATGCCGCCGGCAAAATCCATCACCCCAAGCTGCGCCAGCCACCCACCGCCCCAGATCCAATGCGCGACCGGGGCGTAAACTAACAAAAGCCAGAGCGCGCTGAACGCCAGTACGGCGTTGAACTTCACGCGTTCGACAAAGGCACCCACGATCAAGGCCGGGGTGATGATGGCGAAGGTCATCTGGAACATGACCACGGCCATTTCTGGGATAGCGCCGGTACGACTGTCGCGGGTCACAGAAATTAGCAGCGCCTTGGATAGATCGCCGATCCAGGGGCCGCCGGGCGCGAAGGCCAGGCTGTAGCCGCAGACCATCCAGAATACCGAGGCCAGGCAGGCAATGGCGACGCAGTGTATGATCACTGACAGCAGGTTCTTTTGCTGCACCAGCCCGCCATAGAACATGGCCAGGCCCGGCAAGGTCATGAACAGAACGAGCGCTGTCGATGTCAGCACCCAGGCCGTGTTGCCGCTATCCATTCCCCACGCCCCCCTTGCTAGCTTACCTGCCAGCCTTACCTATTAGATTTAACGCGAGCATCAAGATTCGTCAGTGTCAAAAAAGCGTGGGTGATCGAATCGAGGTCAAACTTGAGCTGGACGATACCGTCTGAGGTTCATAGCGGGGTCGTCCTCTACCCGATTTTGAGGTTATCCCTGTCTTGGCTGTGCAAGGCCGGCTGCAATTGCGGCCTTGCGTTGAGGCGCGGCGACGGGCAGTGCTGCGGGCCCGGCCGTCGGTCGATTGATCAAGGCTGAACTTATGGACCCGACCCTGGATATTGAGGGTGAATCTGGCCAAATCTACCGCTTCCGGCAGGTTGGCTCGCAACGTGAACTCCCCGCCTCCAGCGGAAATTTCGTATTCGTGCGGCGGGAAGGGCGAAGCTTCACGGTAGTGTGCAGCGGATTTACTGCGGATCTGCGCCACGCAGCGACCCTTTGGGAATCGGCCATCAGGGAAAAGGTCGCCGATCGACTGCTGGTGCGGCTAAACATCTCCCGGGCGTCGCGCGAACGCGAGCACGAGGATCTAGTCGAGCGCCATCATCCGCAGATGCTAAATCCGGATCACCACGAGGTTCGCTGAGGCGGACCTGTAAAATTGATGGCGGGCATTCGAAGTTGCGGTCGCCCGAACCGGCCCCCGGTCATTTCGACGCTGGCCATGGCTCCGATGGCAGAAGCTTTCCGCTACATTGAGCGGCAGGACCCCCGACTGGGTTGATCCTGCCCTAACGGACGAAGTCCCATTTCCCGACCGGGGTGATGATCTGATAACGCACCAGGGTGCACTCGGCTGGCAAGACCAGATTGAACGTTTCGTCGGGCTTATACGCCCGTTTGACGGCGGAGGAGTTCTGGTGAGTTGGGTCGTCATCAACATCGGAAAGTGAAGAGTCCTCATCGAATGGCGAGGCGCACGTGCCGCCATTCAAAACCACATCGGTGAGTTCGAATCCTGGTTGCTCCACCTTGCAGCCGATATGCCTCACCTTACCGCTCGGGCTTATATCTAGACCGCATCGAACAGGTGATCCTGCGGGTGTTGCCTGTCCCTGCAGTTTGAGAGCGGAGGGCCCACATGCGGTCACGCCGATGCTGCAGACTACTAGGGCGGTAAGAACGTTGAATCTGGACATTGGGCCCTCGAACAACCTTGCGGCAGACCGCCGCCGTGTAAGGCGGGTATCGCCAAAGATAATAAGCACGTTTTCGATATGACTAGCAGCAAGATCGACTGCGGGGCTTGGACCGACACGTCTAAGTGGCCACTCCGCTAACCACCTCAATCATCGCTGGCCCGATTTCGTCGTTCAGGACCAAGTCTGCATAAACGTCCATTTCGGTTGGTTCTCGGTTGACGATAGCAAGTTTAGCCCCGTTGCGCTTGGCTAGCAGCGGAAACCCGGCTGCCGGGTGGACCACCAGGGATGAGCCCAGCACCAGGAAGAGGTCGCAGCCGAGCGTCTCATCCTGGGCTTGCTGCATCGGACCAGGCGGCATCGGCTGTCCGAAGGAAATGGTCGCGGTTTTTACCAGTCCGCCGCACAACCCGCAGGCTGGGATCACACCCTCGCTCATGAACGGGCGTTTCAAGTCCGCCAATTCATGGCGCGCACCGCATTCCAGACATTCGGCGTACGAGGCATTGCCATGCAGTTCGATAACCTGATCGTCAGGTATGCCGCTGTCCTGATGCAGGTTGTCTACATTCTGAGTGACAACCGCGCTGGCCTTGCCGTTTGCGATCAGTTTTGCAACGGCCGCATGTCCGGCGTTGGGTCGCCCGCCCGTCCAGCCGGCAGCGCCCGTAAAAGCCCGGATCCACGCTTCTCGGCGCTTATCTTCGCTGCTGATGAACTCCTGAAAATAGATCGGCTTCATCCTGCTCCAAACCCCGCCGGGGCTGCGGAAATCGGGGATGCAGGACTCTGTGGAAATTCCTGCGCCGGTGAAAACCACAATCGTTCGGGCGTCAGCGATCAGCTTGGCAAGGGCGGCGCGCGAAATGGCTTTCCCTATAACTTCTTGACGAACTCCGCCCGCAGCACCAGACCCTTGATCGCCTCGTAGCGGCAGTCGATTTCCTGATCATCGCCCGTCAGCCGGATCGATTTAATGACCGTGCCGCGCTTGAGCACTTGGCCGGCACCCTTGACTTTCAGGTCCTTGATCAG
>CANKEA010000092.1 GCA_947480815.1 Caulobacterales bacterium
AGCCAAGTAGGAGGAAACTACTCCCACCACATAGATTGTAAAAATCAGCCCAATCTGCGTCTGGTTCAGGAAGTAGGGCGCGGCCGAGAGCCGAAAGCCGGCGTAGTTATAGACGCTGACAAAGGCACCCATGCCCATGAAGCCCATTAGGAACAGGCGCTGCAGTCCGGGCCGGAACAGGTGGCCTCTCCAGGCCAGCCAGTGAAAGCGAAATCCCGCGCCGCGCTGAGGGGTAAAATTGCGCGAGCGTGGCAACAGCAAGAAAAATCCGATGGCTGTGACGAGGTCGATCAGACCCATTACGCCCAGCGCCACCCGCCAGTTGAAAGCCTCTGCTAGAGCGCTAGTACCCAGCCGCCCGATCATTCCACCTATGGCATTGCCCGACACATAAAGTCCCAACGAGAAGCCCAAGCCCTTGGGATCGATTTCCTCAGCGAGATAGGCGAGGGCCACGGCGGGCACCCCACCGAGGGCCACGCCCTCTAGGGCGCGAACCAGCAGGAAGCTGGGCCAATGCGGTATAAAGGCCTGCACGATCGTCAGCACCGCAGCGCTGGCCATGGAGACGAAAATAAGGCTGCGCCGCTCAAAGCCTTCGGCCAAGGCGGCGGCGGCGACCACGGCTATGGCCAGTAGGCCCGTGGTCATCGATAGGGCCAACGAGCTCTGCGCCGGGCTTACGCCAAAATCCCGCGCGAACAGCGGCAGCAGGGGCTGGATGCAGTAAAGCAGGGAAAAGGTCGAGAACCCAGCCAGGAACAGGGCGAAGCTGATCTTCAGAAAGGCTGTGGAGCCCCGCACGGCATAGACGGGGGCCGCCTTGGCGGGATGTTCGGGGGCGGGCGGCATTCGGGGATATGCGGTCTTTCTGGCGGGCCGCCGGGCTTGAATCAGCGGCGCATTGCAATATGCACACCTCGCCTAGCATTGCTTGGCGCAGGGAGAAACTTATGGGCATTCAAAGGTCAGGCGGCGGCAACGGTCCCGATCGCCTTCCGTCTCTGACGCCAGAGGCGTTTACCCCGGCCCAGACGGCCGCGGCGGCCTCCTTCGCAGCAGTTCGTGGTGTCCCGGTGTTCGGCCCATTCTGGCCGCTGATCCGCAGCCCGGAGTTGATGCTGCGCGCCCATGAGATGGGCTATTATTTGCGCTACCACTCCAGCCTGCCCTTCGTGCTGAGCGAGATGGCGATCCTGCTGGTCTCCCGCCTGTGGTCCCAGCCCGTTGAGTGGGAAATTCACCGCCCGGCCGCCTTGAAGGCGGGCCTGCCGCTCGCTGTTGTCGAGGCTATTTCGGAAGGACGGCGTCCCGTGTCGATGGAGCCCGCCCAGGCTGCGGTCTATGATGTTTTTGATCAGCTGCACCGGATGCGCGGGATTGATGATGCGCTCTATGCCCGAGCCTGCGACCTGTTGGGCGAACAAGGCCTGATCGATCTGGCAGCGGTGGCCGGCTATTATACCTTGCTGGCGATGACCATGAATATCGCCCGCACCAAGACGGCCGGCGACGACGTGCCGCCGCTCAGCGGAACCTAGCCGCGCGCGGGAGTTGAAACCCGCGGTCCTCAAGCGGATAAGCGGGGATGAGTTCTGTCCTGCTGATTGCCGGTGCCGGATTGCTCGGCGGGGCCATGAATGCCCTGGCCGGTG
The DNA here is from genome assembly GCA_947480815.1 of Caulobacterales bacterium. GTDB lineage: Bacteria > Pseudomonadota > Alphaproteobacteria > Caulobacterales > Caulobacteraceae > Caulobacter. Next base: position 1,656 of record CANKEA010000092.1, read on the forward strand.
GCGGATCGTTCGTGACCCTTCCAACCCTGATCGCGGCAGGTATTCCGTCCGTAAGCGCCAATGCCTCAAGCAGTGTCGCGCTCTATCCAGGCGGCGTTGCAAGTGCTTTCGTCTATCGCGCTAACCTCGATGGCGTCGGCGGTGTGGGCGTAAAGCCTCTGTTGATCACCAGCCTGATCGGTGGGTTTGTTGGCAGCCTGTTGCTGCTGTGGACCCCGACAGCGGTGTTCGACGGTGTGCTGCCCTGGCTCTTGCTGATTGCCACCCTGGCCTTGGCATTCGGCCGGCGAATTGCCGATCGTTTGCAAGGTGTTTTGCGCGGCCACAGCGGAATCGTGCTGGCGGTGCAGTTGGTGCTCAGTATCTACGGCGGCTATTTCGGCGGCGCGGCAGGGCTGATGTTGCTGGCGGCCTGGAGCCTTCTGGATGGGCGTGAGGTGAAAATCCTCAATGCCCCGCGCGTCGTTATGGTCAGTGCTTTTAATAATGTGGCGATTATCCTGTTCGCCATCGCCGACGTGGTCCATTGGCGCGAGGCCGCGATTATGGCCGTTGCCGCCCTGGTCGGTGGGTTTACCGGTGCTCACCTCAGCCAACGGCTTGATCCTCGTATTGTGCGGGCTCTCACCCTGACCCTGGCCTGTGTCATGACCCTGCGCTTCTTCTGGCGCGCTTACGGTCACTAGGTCTTGCCCGCTGGGGCGAGAGGACTAAACAACGCCGACTATCGGTGAGAGGAAATTGCCATGCGGCATAGGGTTCTGGTTGCGGCGGCGCTGACCGACGCTGCCCTGGAGGTGGCGCGGGCACGCTTTGATATTCTTTATGAGCCCGCGGCGGCTACGGAGCCTGGTCAGATGCCGTCGCTGGCGGCGGCGCACAATGCCGTGGCCGTGGTGCTGGGTAGCCGAACCAAGGTGCCGGCGAGTGAGATTGAACGCCTGCCCAAGGCCGTGAAGATGGTGGCGACGGTCAGCGTCGGCTTCGACCACATCGACCTGGCCGCAGCCCGCGCCGCGGGCCTGATTGTGACCAACACACCCGATGTCCTGACCAATGCCACGGCCGACATCACCCTGTTCCTGATGCTTGGGGCGCTGCGTCGCGGCAAGGAATACGCGCAGATCATGACCGATGGCTGGCGTCGCAGCTTCGGGTTGACCGAGATGCTCGGCCTGGATGCCAATGGGCGCACGCTCGGTATCGTCGGCATGGGTCGCATCGGCCAGGCGGTCGCCCATCGCGCCCGCGCCTTTGGCATGACGATCAGCTACCACAATCGCAACCGCTTGCCGCCTGAGCAGGAGGGCGATGCGGTATATTACCCTACGCTGGACGCGCTATTGGCGCAGGCTCAGGTGCTTTGCCTGACGGCGCCCGGCGGCTCGGCACCGTTGATCACGGCCGAGAAGATCGCCTTGCTGCCCAAGGGGGCTGTGCTGGTCAATTCTGGCCGCGGCACACTGGTCGACGATGACGCCCTGATCGCGGCGTTGCAATCGGGCCATGTGGCCGCCGCCGGCCTGGATGTCTTCAAGGGCGAGCCGGCCTTCGACCTGCGCTACAACGCCCTGCCTAACGTCTTCATGACGCCGCACATGGGCAGTGCCACCCTGGAAACCCGCACGGCCATGGGCATGCGGGCGCTGGACAATGTTTTCGAGGTGCTGGAAAGCCGCCCCGCACCCGACCTTGTCACCTAGATCGTCGACATGAAAACGGCGGGCCCTGCTCAGGACTCGCCGCCGATATTTCGGAATGTCGCCTTGGGTCAGGCTGCTCGACAGGCGAAGCTGGACGCCTGATCTTTCGGGCCTTTACCGTCGTACTTGGCCACCATCGGATAGGGGCAAAGGATGCGGGTGCGGTCGACCTTGCCGGCGGTTTCGTGCGCGGCGGGGATGCTGTCGGGGGCCTTGCCGTGTTCGACCCAGGACTCAAGCGCGGTCAGCATGTCGAATTTGTCCGGGCCGGGGCCGCCTTGGCAGTGCCCCATGCCGGGGACCATAAACAGCCGATAGCTGTCGTCGGCCTTCATGTTCTTAGCCTTTAAGGCAGCCACGACCCGGTCATGGAAGCGCACACCGGTGATCGGTGAGACGTTAGAGTCGCCCCAGCCGTGATACTGGATGAGCTTGCCTTTGCGGGCCGCCAGCGCACTGATATCGGCGCTGGTCACATCCATGATGCTGGACATGGTCTCATGGCCGACCCTGGCGTTCATGATGCGGGCAGGGTCGGTCTTCCAGTCCCACTTGCTGAAGTCCCAGTTGGGATCGTTGTAGAAATATTTGAAGAACGGGAAGCCAACGCGGCCATGCTGGTTGTTCGCGACCGCGCCGCCAACAATAAAGCCGCGCCAGGTCGCGGCCTCGCTGCCGGGCACATAGCCACCGTAAAACCCATTACCCATGTACTGATCGGCACCCTTGTAGAGCGCGTTGACGATCGCCACCTCACGCGGTGACAGGCAATCGGGGCCATCGCCCGTGTTGGCGCACTGAATGGTAGCGGGGTCGAAGTGGCAGGCCTGCGGGTTCTCGATGACTCCGTCTACAACCCCGTCGAGACCGTCGCACTTCAAATTTACCGCATCGCCCAGCGCCTTTGCCTTGGTGGCCGAGAAGGCGAAGTTGGCATCGTCGGCGTTCATCAGCCAAGGCACGAACAGGTGCCCGCCGATTTCGTGATGGGTTGCGGCGTAGTCCGCGTCGCCCGCGGCAATGCCATCGTAGTCTGTGGGGAAGCGCTGCGCCTCCATGATGGCTTCTTGGCCGCCCTGCGAGCAGCCTTCGAAGTAGGAATACTTCGGTGCGTCACCGTAGAACGCCTTGATCACGTCCTTGGCCAGCAGGGCCGTCAAGTGGGTGGAGCGATAGCCGAAGTCGATAATTTTTTCCGGGTGCCCGGCTGCCCAGACGCCGTCGCCAGCGTCGTTGTTGTGGCCCGTATCGGTGGCCGAGGTCGCATACCCCCGCGCTAGGGCGACGCCCATTTCCGGGTAGTGAATATTGCCACCAAGGCCATTGGAGCCAATGCCGTCGTACTTGCCGTTCCAGCCCGTCGCCGGCAGCCAGACCTCAACGCGGATGTCGGAATCGCTGGTGGGCCGCACCGAGGCATAGACCCGGCAAAAGGTCGGCAGGCCGGTAACAGCGCGCGCGCCCTTGGTGTCCGCAGTGAAGCTGCCGCCGCTGACCACAGTGGCCGACAGGATGGTGGCATCTTTGATCTTGAGTGCGGCCATGTCGGCGCAACTGGCCGCATGGGCACCGGTGGCCATCAGTGTTGCTGCGAGGCTCAGGCTCGAAGCCGCGCCAAGGCCGACTAGGCGGTTGATCCGGCGCTTCGGGGTAATGGCGCGCATGAGCATGGCTCCCTTGTTTTTCTTATCGTCTAAGCCCGCGAGCCTGGTGGGGAGGCGGAAACGCAGTGACCGCACCATCTTCCAAACCTTGGGCGCGGGCAAGTGCGGAAGCCTTGTCTCAGCTTGCCGCGACGGTGCCGGGCCAGACGGTGAGGATCGATCGGGGCATACGTCCTGAGTGGATCGCTGATCGCGGTGCAGTAGGCACAGCTGCCCCCCGCGCACAAATGGTGCGGCCCTCCTATATCGCCAACGCGGCCGCCTGACGGGGCGTTTGATAAGGAGCGGAATATTCGGTGAAGCGCTCGCGCTGCGATTTCGGGCTACGAGCTGGTTCTATGCATAAAACAGCCCCCGCCGTTGGTCGGCGGGGGCTGTCTCGTCTAAACGTGTCGATGAACGCTATTTGCTGGCGGTAATCTGGCCGCGGATTTCACCGGGGCCGTGCGCCATGGTGTGAAGATTGAAGTACCATTTCCCGGCCTGAAGATCGGCGATTTGTGCGTCGGTCAGGGTCGCTGTTCCCTTGACCGGGCTCATTACCGGCGCGGGGACAGGTACGGTCGGTCCGGCATTGGTTCCGGGCGCGGCTGGGCCGTGAAAATGGGCGGCGGTGGCCGGGCCGGTCAGGTCCTTGAACGTGACCGAATAGCTGAAGGTCTTGGTGGCTGTATCGAGCGTGGCCATCAACATGCCCGTGCCTTTTTCGGTATTGGCC
>CANKEA010000093.1 GCA_947480815.1 Caulobacterales bacterium
AACAGCGCAACGTCGATATCGGCGTGGTGTCGAAGGAACAGGCCATGGCCTGGGGCTTCAGCGGCGTGATGGTTCGCGGCAGCGACATCGCCTGGGACTTGCGCCGCAACCAGCCTTACGAGTGCTATAACGACTTCGAGTTCGACATCCCGCTCGGCAAGAACGGCGACTGCTATGATCGCTATCTGTGCCGGATGCAGGAGATGCGCGAAAGCACCCGTATAATCCGCCAGTGCTGCGACCGACTGCGCAAAGACGCCGGGCCGGTCATGGCGCTCGACAATAAGATCACCCCGCCGCGCCGCTCCGAGATGAAGCGGTCGATGGAGAGCCTGATCCACCACTTCAAACTCTATACCGAAGGGTTCCGTACGCCTCCGGGCGAGGTCTACGGCTATGTTGAAGCGCCCAAGGGCGAGTTCGGCGTCTACCTGGTTAGCGACGGCACCAACAAACCTTATCGCGCCAAGATCCGCGCTCCAGGGTTCCCACACCTGGCGGCCATGGACTGGATGAACCGTGGGCACATGCTGGCCGACGTGTCTGCTATTCTCGGCAGCCTCGACATCGTGTTTGGCGAGATTGACCGTTGAGCGTAACCGACATCGCACAGGCCCAGTTGGATGCCTATAATGCGCAGGACCTTGGGGTCTATTGCAGCTATTTCACCGATGATGTGGTGGTGGCCGACCTCAATGGTACCCCCAACCTGAATGGTATCAAAGCCTATCGCGCCCGCTATGAGGCTGCGTTCGCCCAGTTCCCGCAGAACAAGGCCGAACTGCTGAACCGCATGGTGTTGGGCAATACAGTGATCGACCATGAGAAGGTGATCCGTGGACCGGAAGGTCCGGTGTTCGAGGTTGCCGCCATCTACACTTTCCGTGGCGACAAGATCGCCCGCGTGGATTTCGTCAAATGAGCGTCAGACGCCTCGCTAAGGACCAGCCTGACTCGTTCGACTTCAGCAAGGATACGCTGAAGAAGGCGCAATGGTGGATTGCCAAATATCCCGACAACCGCAAGCAGTCGGCGGTGATTCCGCTGCTGTGGCTGGTGCAGAAGCAGGAGGGCTGGGTCTCCGAGCCGTCGTTGCGGGTGATCGCAGAGATGCTTGGCATGCCGGTGATCCGGGTGCTGGAAGTGGCCACCTTCTACACGATGTTCCAGCTGAGCCCGGTGGGCAGGGTGGCGTTCGTGCAGCTGTGCGGCACCACACCCTGCATGTTGCGCGGCGCTAACGACCTCAATTCGGTCCTGAAAAAGAAGATCGGTGAGCCGCATCATCTTTCGAAGGATGGCAACTTCTCCTGGGAAGAGGTCGAGTGCCTGGGGGCCTGCTGCAATGCTCCGATGGCCGCCATCAATGACTACTACTATGAAGACCTGACGCCCCAACTGCTGACTCAGATCCTGGATGATTTCGCCGCCGGCAAGTCCCCCAAGCCGGGCTCGCACATCGGTCGCAAGTCTTCCGAGCCCAAGGATGCGGTCCATACCCTCACAGACCCCAAGCTCTATGATGGATCGGCGGCCAAGAAGATCGTGATCCCGAACCTGCCGCCGAAAGAGACCAATCCGAAGAAGGCACCGGCGGCATGAGCGGCCAGGTCGTCGCCTTGACCGAGCAGCGGCTCTCCTACCTTCAGGAGGTCCGTGGGCTCAATAACGGCAAGCGCACGCTTGGCTTCGCGGTTAGCCTGCTTGGTGCCATGCTGCTAATCTGGGGCCGGATGCGGGTTGACTCGCCCCCAATGGCCATACCGTCAGGCTTGGTGTTGATCGCCACCGGCTGGGCGCTTTTCATCTATGTCATCGTCATGCGGACGCGCTATGTCCGCACCAATCCGTTTGATCCGAAACGCTAGGCACCATGGTCGGAATTCTCGAAGACAAAGACCGTATCTTCACCAACCTCTACGGGCTCCACGACTGGGGTCTGGAGGGCGCGAAGACGCGTGGCTGCTGGAATGGCGTCAAAGACATGCTCGATGCCGGTTCTGGCTGGATCATCGAGAATCTGAAGGCCAGCGGCATGCGCGGCCGGGGCGGGGCAGGGTTCCCGACCGGTCTGAAATGGTCGTTTATGCCCAAGGAAGTCAAAGACGGTCGGCCGCACTATCTGGTGGTCAACGCTGACGAGTCCGAGCCGGGGACCTGCAAGGACCGCGAGATTATGCGGCATGATCCGCACCTCCTGATCGAAGGCTGTATGATCGCCAGCCGCTCCATGCTGGCGCATGCCTGCTACATCTATATTCGTGGCGAATATGTTCAGGAGCGCGAACGGCTCGAGGCGGCGATCAAACAGGCCTACGAGGCCAAGCTGATCGGCAAGAACAACGTCAACGGTTGGGACTTCGACTGTCATGTCCACCACGGTGGCGGGGCCTATATCTGCGGCGAGGAAACCGCCCTGCTGGAAAGCCTGGAAGGCAAGAAGGGCCAGCCGCGCCTTAAGCCTCCATTCCCTGCTGGCGCAGGCCTCTACGGCATGCCGACGACGGTCAATAACGTTGAGAGTATCGCCGCTGCCGGCACGATCCTGCGTCGCGGAGCGGGTTGGTTCGCTGGTTTTGGCCGTCCCAATAACCTCGGCACCAAGTTGTTCTGCGTTTCGGGGCATGTGAATCTGCCCTGCAATGTCGAAGAAGCCATGAGCATTCCGTTCCGCAAGCTGATCGAGGATCACTGCGGCGGCGTCCGGGGCGGCTGGGGCAATCTGAAGGCGGTCATCCCCGGTGGGGCCTCGGTGCCGATGATCCCAGCCAGCGCCTGCGAAGACCTGCCGATGGATTTCGACGCGCTGCGTGAGCTGAAGTCAGGCCTGGGAACCGCGGCGGTTATTGTGATGGATAAGGACACCGATCTGGTGCGCGCCATCGCCCGGCTTAGCTACTTCTACAAGCATGAGAGCTGCGGCCAGTGCACGCCGTGCCGTGAAGGCACCGGTTGGATGTGGCGGGTCATGGAGCGTATGGCCACGGGCGAGGCCGAGATGAAGGAAATCGACACCCTTCTCGACGTCACCACCCAGGTTGAGGGGCACACCATATGCGCGCTTGGCGATGCGGCCGCCTGGCCGATTCAGGGCCTGTTCCGTCACTTTCGTGGCGAGGTCGAGGACCGCATCACCAGCTATCGCGCCGGCAAGCCCCACGTGGCTGGCCATACCCTGGTCGCGGCGGAGTAACGACGGATGCCCATCGCAAAAGTCAACGGCGTCGAGGTCGAGTTCGAGCTCGGCATGACGGTTCTGCAGGTTGCGGAACTGGCTGGGGAAGAGATTCCGCGCTTCTGCTACCATGAACGGCTTTCGATCGCCGGCAACTGCCGCATGTGCCTGGTTGAGGTGAAGCCCGGGCCGCCGAAGCCGCAGGCCAGCTGCGCGTTGCCGGCTGCCGAAGGTCAGGAAATTTTCACCAGCACGCCGATGGTCAAGAAGGCTCGCGAAGGGGTGATGGAGTTCCTTCTCATAAACCACCCGCTCGATTGCCCGATCTGCGACCAAGGGGGCGAGTGCGACCTGCAAGACCAATCGCTTGGCTACGGTCGCGATGACACCCGCTATGAAGAGAACAAGCGGGCCGTCGAAGAGAAATATATGGGGCCGCTGATCAAGACTGCTATGACGCGCTGCATTCAGTGCACCCGTTGCGTTCGCTTCATCACCGAAATCGCCGGGAATTCGGAAATCGGCCTGATCTCTCGCGGCGAAGACGTTGAAATCACGACTTATTTGAACGCGGCAGTTACGTCTGAGCTTTCCGCCAATGTGATTGACCTGTGCCCGGTGGGTGCCCTGACCTCGCGCCCCTACGCTTTTGAGGCGCGACCCTGGGAACTGAAGAAGACCGAGAGCATCGACGTCATGGACGGCCTGGGTAGTGCGATCCGGGTCGACAGCCGTGGCTTGGCCGTGCTGCGTGTGCTGCCGCGCGTCAATGACGACGTCAACGAAGAGTGGATCAGCGATAAGACCCGCTATGCTGTGGACGGTCTGCAACGTCAGCGCCTCGACAAGCCGATGGCCCGCGATGCGGCCGGACGGCTTCGTCCCGTCAGCTGGGGTGAGGCGCTCGATATCGCCGCCGCCAAGATAAAGGGTGCCGGTTCGAAGATCGGTGTGATCGCCGGCGACCTGCAGGACGCCGAGAGCATGAAGGCGGCCAAGGATTTGTTCGGGCCACTGGGGGCTAGCCTCGACTGCCGTCAGGACGGATCAGGTCTTGGCGATGGTCCGCGTGAAAGCTGGCTGTTCAACCCGACCATTAACGGCCTCGACCAGGCCGACGCTGTGCTGATCGTGGGTTCCAATCCGCGGTTGGAATCGCCAGTGCTTAACGCCCGTATCCGCCGACAGTGGATGGCCGGCAAGCTGACGGTCGGCGTGATCGGCCAAGGCGGCGACCTGACATACGATTACGAACACCTGGGCGATGACGCTGCGGCGGTCTCTGGGCTGGCCAAGTCGAAGTCTGAGTTCGCCAAGGCATTTAAGTTGGCCCAACGGCCTTTGCTGCTGATCGGGCAGGGCGCTCTCTTGGATGCGGGCTCTCTGGCGGCGCTGTCGGGTTTGGTTAAGGCCTTTAATCTTGTGCGCGACGGTTGGAACGGCTGGGCCGTGCTGCACACCGCCGCCAGCCGCGTTGGCGGTCTGGATATGGGGTTTGTGCCGGCTGCCGGTGGCAAGACGGCGGCAGATTTGGTCAAGAAGGGCGGGGCAAGTGTTCTAGTCCTCCTTGGTGCCGATGAGCTCGACCTTTCCAAGAGCGATGCCTTCAAAATTTACGTCGGTACGCACGGCGATGCCGGTGCCCATGCGGCGGATCTGATCCTGCCGGGCGCGGCCTATACCGAGAAAGATGGCCTCTACGTCAACACCGAAGGCCGGGTGCAAATGGGCCAGCGGGCCGTGTTCCCCAAGGGCGTCGCCAAGGAAGACTGGGCCATACTGCGGGCTCTGTCCGAGCGGCTTGGTTCGGCCCTGCCGTACGACAGCCTTGACCAGATTCGCGCCAAGCTTTTCGCTGACCATCCGACCTTCGGCCAGATTGACTATGCACCCGGCTCCAAGCCGAGCAGCGTCGATCTGACCAAGCTCGGCGACGCCAAGGTCGCCTCCAAGGGCGGCTACGCCAATATGGTCACGTCATTCCACCTGACCAATCCGATCGCGCGCGCCAGCGTGACCATGGCCGAATGCTCGGCCCTGGCCTCCGGCACCAAGATGGCGGCGGAGTAGGCGGATGATCAATCCCGTGACCTGGACCCTGCTGACCGTTGGCGGCGTCCTGCTCGTTGTTATCTGGGTTCTGCTTAGCCTGGCTTTCCTCCTGTTAGCTGACCGGAAAATCTGGGCCGGCGTGCAGATGCGCAAAGGCCCTAACGTAGTCGGGCCGTTCGGCCTGCTGCAGTCTTTTGCCGATTTCCTGAAGTTCGTCCTGAAGGAAATCGTCATTCCTGCCGGTGCCGACAAGGTGGTCTTCCTCTTGGCTCCGCTTATGAGCCTGATCCTGGCCTTCGCCGGTTGGGCTGTTGTGCCGTTCGCGCCGGGCTGGGTGGTTTCCAACCTCAATGTTGGCATTCTCTACCTGCTCGCCATGAGTTCGCTCGGTGTCTACGGCATCATCATGGGCGGCTGGGCTTCGAACTCGAAGTATCCGTTCCTGGGCGCCCTGCGCTCCGCGGCTCAGATGGTGTCGTACGAAGTGTCGAT
>CANKEA010000094.1 GCA_947480815.1 Caulobacterales bacterium
ACCTCGGAGATCGAGTTGATGTATTTGAGCGGGCCGGACTTGTCGGCGAGCCAATTGCTGATGTCATCAAGCAGCGGCAGACAGCGATATTCGCAGACGCGCCGCTCGGACCCATCGGTGCTCATGCCGCCACGCAGGCCGAAACCGACATAGTGCGGGTCGTTGAAATACGAGCTGTCCTTCACTGCGTCGGGATAGCCGGTCGAGCCCTTGGTGCGCGGGTGCGGCATGGAGATCATGATGTCTTCGGCCTTGGCCATGTCGATCAACTCCTGCGCCGAGCCGACATGGTAGACCTTGCCCAACTTCGCATCCGTTTCTGTGAACGGCTGCCCGGGCCTCTTCTGATCCCAAAGCACCTGGTGGCTGAACAACAGATCAGTGTGGCCGCCCAGCGGGCCGCTGTAGATTTCCTGGTCCGGCATGACGAGGAAATCCTTGTCCGAGTGGATCTTGGCACCCTGGACCGCGAGCGCCTGCAGCGCGATGTAGTCGCCGCCTCTGGGTAGGGCCTTCTGAGCCGCCGCCATAGACGTCTGGTCGACCGTGGCCGGATCAGCACCGTCAAAGCCGAACATGGTGAAGTTCCAGATCGGGCTGACGATCTTCAGCCCCATGGCCTTCATCGCCTGAAGGTCCGGCAGCTTGTAATCGACACCCTCCGCCTTCCAGCGTTGGGGAATATTCATATGGTAGTGGTGGTTCATCGCCTGGTAACCAGGGATGGCTTTGTAGGTGTCGTTGTGCGTGAAGGCCATCGCGCCGGCATGCGCCTGCGTGATCGAACCAAGGCTCGGATATAGGAACACCGGCATAAGCTGTTCGGTGCCCGGCCGCGCGCTGTAGAGCGCCCAGTTCTCCTGGCCTTCGCTGTAGTCCTCATGCTCGTTCTGACGCACCCCGAAGCCGAAGGTGCCGTCGGCATCCTTGCGGTACCAGTTATAGTTCATGATTATCGCGCTCTCGCGCGCCCAGAAGAACTTGTGCGGTGGCGGGAAGGCGGCGATGGCACCGGCGGCGCTAGGCTGGGCGACGACAATGCGATTGGCAGCCGCCAACTGGGTCTTGTCGACATTCACCGCGCCGGTGAAGTCGTATGTCTGCCAGGTATTCGCAATGTCGCGATAGGCCGCCTTGGTGTCGGGCTTAATAGCGATGCCCTTCAGGCCCGAGTCGTACTTGTACGCGACCCACTTGTTCTGGGTGGTGGCCGAGACCTCCTGTTTGACGAGGTTGGATCCCTTGAACACCGAGTAGACTAGCTTGCCGCTAAAAACCCCCAGGGTAACGCCAGGGAAGCTGACCTCGATACGGCCGCCATTGGTCTTCACGTCGCACCCCTGGACGGCATAGACTGCGTTGGCACGCTGCACTTCTGTAGGGTCGCGCGGCAAGCCCTTCTGATCGGTGCCGGGCAGGCCTGCCTTGGGCGGCTGGCGATTGTCGGTGGGGTTGGGCCGCACGTCGAACGGCGCGTCCCAGAACGGGTCCCAGCGGTAACGGTCGAGGATCTCCTGGGTGATCGGCACCTTGAGGGCGTAGAGCGGCTCGAGCTGCTGGGTGCTCATGCGACGAATGCCGGTCATTACCGAAATATCAGGCGTGGCATTGCTGACGAGGCTGACCCAGGCACCCGCGCCGGCGCGCAGGGAAAGATCCTGGACCATCGGGGTCCCGCCGTTGACCGAGAAACGCAGTCGCCCCTCTTGGCCGGGATCACCTGCCCAGGTGACGACCAAGTTGTCTCCGTCCATGGCAGCGGCCAAACCGTCTGCAGGCTTATAGCCGGTCAGGTTGCAGGCCAATGGATCGGCCAGGGCGGCCGACGCCCAGATCGTAGGGACACTCGCGGCAGCCAGAAGCCACAGTTTTTGACGCACGGATTTCATGATCATCCCCTCATGCCGAACTTAGGTGCCCGGTCAAACTTGCCTTCAACACACCCAAAGAGGGCGCGTCACAATAGTCGAAATGACTCGCCCCGAATAGCATCACTGATCCCGCCTAGGGCACCCGTAGCTGAGCTGGATAGAGCGCCGCCTTCCAAAGGCTATGGTCACATGTTCCAATCGTGTCGGGTGCGCCAATAAATTCAACGGCGTAGCATAGTACGGTCGTTCCTAAGGCGGCACGTTGGAGCAGGTATGGGCACCTCAAGGGTGCCATCGCCTAGGCCCACACTTGTCAGGCACCCAAAACGGTCGCAGACCTGGTTGAAACTGGCTTTCATCGAGGGGATGTCAGATGAATTGGCTGGATATTCCGGAATCTTTCACCGCACGCGTGATTGCCCGCTGTGGCACCGCGCACCCGCACGCGGATCTCAATCCGGCGAGAACGGCCCTCGTCGTGGTGGACCTGCAGAACGCCTTTATGGACGATGCAGTAGGCCATGCGGTGTGCCCGATGGCACGCGACATCGTGGCCAACGTCAACCGATTGGCAACAACCGTGCGTGCGACTGGCGGCGGGGTGTTCTGGATTAAAAACACATTCGATGCACGCTGGAGCAACGCGGACGCCATGCTCAGCCCGGAGGCCCGCAGCCGCCGCATTGAGGCTATGGCCGAGGGCAGCAAGGGTCAGGCACTTTGGCCGGAACTCGACGTTCGCCCGGACGATGAGATCGTGCGCAAATACCGATTCAGTGCGTTTCTGCCCGGAACGTGTGAGCTCCCCGATCGGCTGCGAAGCCGTGGATTGGACACCGTGCTGATCGTCGGAGCCGTGACGAATGTTTGCTGCGAGTCCTCGGCGCGCGATGCGATGATGACCAATTTCAAGACCGTCATGGTTACGGACGCCAACGCGGCGATGACCATGGGTGAACACCAAGCGTCGCTGACCGCCTTCTATTTGATGTTCGGCGACGTAATGGACACCGATTTCGTCATTCAGCGCCTGACACGGGCCCCGGACGTCAATGCGAGCAATAACGGATAATGGTCTGCCCCCGAGGGGTGCTCCATCCCGTTTTGTTGGTCGTAGGGTCTGGATGGAGGCCGGCGAGATGGCAAGGAAGCCTAGGCCGAAAGAGATCAGCGGCAAGTTGCGTTAATCGTCGAAGGCGGGGCCTGGAGCGAACAATTAAACAAAAAATTCAATTAGATAGATCGTCTCGTCGTCATGCTAAACAGCCCACCTCTGAAAGGCTCAGACGGTCGCGTCTGTGAGGTCGATTTCCGGCGGCCCCACTTTCAGTTCGCCGACAATTGCAGATTGGATGAAGCCCCGGGCGCACAAGAGCTCCAAGGTGGCGGCTGCCTTGCCGGATTCAACAGCCACAAGCAGACCGCCGCTGGTTTGCGGATCGCATAACAGGTCGAGTTTCCAGTCCGGCTGGGCATCCGCGCCGCGAACCGAAGCGCTATAACTGGCCCAGTTGCGGCCACTGGCCCCCGTGCGCACGCCGGCCCGTGCCAAGTCTTCCACACCCGGCAGAACTGCCGGCCCATTAGCGAAGATTGTGGCAGTCAGTCCTGCGCCCCGCGCCATCTCGAGCGCATGTCCCAGCAGGCCAAACCCGGTTACGTCCGTCATGGCGTGCACGCCATCAAGTTCGGCCAGTTCCGGGCCGACGGCGTTGAGCTGCGTGGTAGACGAGATAAGGGCCTTGTAGCCATCGCTGCCCAAGCGCTCCTGTTTAAACGCCGCGCTGAGAATGCCCACGCCCAGCGCTTTGGTCAGGATCAGGACATCTCCAGGGCGAGCAGTGCGGTTGGTGAGCACCCGATCCGGGCGCACGAGCCCGATCGCGACAAGGCCATAAATGGGTTCGACACTGTCGATGGAATGGCCGCCCGCCACTGGAATTCCCGCCTGGGCGCACACTGAGGCACCGCCAGCCAGGATGGCACCAATCGTCTCTATCGGCAGCACATTGACCGGCATGCCGACGATCGCCAGCGCGAACAGCGGCCGCGCACCCATGGCGTAGATGTCAGACAGCGCATTGGTCGCGGCGATGCGGCCAAAGTCGTAGGGATCATCGACGACCGGCATAAAGAAGTCGGTCGTGGCGACGATGGCCTGATCGTCGTTCAGCTTCCATACGGCGGCATCGTCGGAGGTTTCGGTGCCGACCATGAGCTGCGGGAGGGCCGCGGCGACGGGTGTCTGAGCCAGGATTTGCTGCAGCACCGCCGGCGCGATCTTGCAGCCGCAACCACCGCCATGGGCCAAGCTGGTCAGTCGCACAGGCAGGGACGGCGTGCTGACATCGTCCATAGGGCACCTTTGGGTTCGGGGATCTGGCCAAGCGGAGATATAACAGCCCGATGAGACAAGTCCGCCCCGAACATGGCTGAATCCCGAAAATGGCTGAGCTGAACGTCGCTGCAGATGCCCAGCCCGCGACGCTCGCGGGCTTTGACGTGATCATCGACGCCCGCAGCCCAAGCGAGTTTGCGATCGACCATATTCCAGGCGCTCTGAACCTGCCGGTCCTGAGCGATGCCGAACGGGCAGAAGTAGGGACAATCTATGTCCAAGAGTCTCGCTTCAAGGCCCGCCGCATTGGTGCTGCCTATGTGGCGCGCAACGTCGCGCGATACATCGAAACGGTTATGGCCGACTGGCCACCCTCGATTCGCGCCCTCGTCTACTGCTGGCGTGGCGGCATGCGCTCCAATTCCATGGGTGTGATCCTGGCCAATGTGGGATGGCGTACCAGCGTTCTGGCCGGCGGCTATCGCACCTACCGCAACAGGGTGGTGCGGTGCCTCTATGACGCCGAGCCGCTCAAGACGGTGGTGCTGCTCGACGGCCATACGGGTAGCGGCAAGACCGAGGTCCTGGTGCGCCTGGCGGCACACGGCGTGCAAACGATCGACCTGGAGGGGCTTGCCGCCCATCGTGGCTCGCTTTTCGGCGGCCTTCCGGGTCAGCCGCAGCCTAGCCAGAAGATGTTCGAGAGCCGCCTTTTGGAGATTCTCATGAGTCTGGATCCCTCGCGCCCGGTCGTGGTGGAGGCTGAATCCAGCAAGGTGGGCCAGCTCATTGTGCCGCCCGTCCTCTGGAGCGCCATGACCACCGCGCCTCGAATAGTCCTCTCTGCGCCTGTCGCAACACGCGCGCGCTATCTCACCTCGACCTACCCAAATCTGGGCGGTGACCCGCAAGCGCTGATTGCCCTACTCGCCCGCCTGCCTGACCGCCCGGGCCGCAAACGACTGGAGGCCTGGACGGCGTTGGTCCACGCGGGTCGGCTGGAGGAACTGGCTGGAGCCCTGATCGAGACGCATTACGATCCGGCCTACCAGCGCTCAGCCCGAAACGCCGTAGGCACCATAATGGGGGCGACCCGACTCGAAGCGCTGGAACCAGAGGCTTTCGAGCACGCTGCAGTGGCAGTAGCGGGCATTGTCACAGCAAACGCCTAGAGCACCGATCCGCGAAAATGCGGCTGGCGAACGGCCTCGGTGGACTTAGGTTCAATATTTAGCGAAACGATTGGGATCTCGGGTGTGCCGAGACTGTTGAGACTGGGGGAGCGTTCCGTGAGAACAACTTTAGCGGCTATGCTGGTATTATGTTCCGCGGTCGCCGCCCAGGCGCAAGAACGCCTGCCGCCGGTTCCCGCCGCATCCTACGACGCCGCGCAGCAACAGGCCGCCAAGGACTTTGAAGCCGCGCGACACGTACCGCCCTCTGGCCCATTTCTGAT
>CANKEA010000095.1 GCA_947480815.1 Caulobacterales bacterium
CGGCGTCCTTGTCGGCCGTGCGCGGGCCGTCGCCGCGAGTCATGTTGTAATAACCGTCGCGTTTGCGGGCGGCGAAATAGAGATTGGCCGCGACCGTATCGGGCACCAGGGCCCCGCCCACGCTGATCGAGCCGCCGACCGCGCCATAGGTTCCGAGGGTCAGTTCGCCCCGCGCGCTCGGCGTGAAGGTCGGCGCGGCGGTTATGATATTGATGACGCCGGCGGACGTGTTCTTGCCGAACAGCGTCCCTTGCGGGCCTTTCAGCACTTCGATGCGCGCCAGGTTCCCCAGGTCATTGTAGGCCACGCCATTGCGGGGGCGGTAGACGCCGTCGATCACGATCCCGACAGAGGATTCCAGGCCGGCGTTGTCGCCAACCGTGCCAATGCCATGGATCCGGGCGGTAGTGCTGGTCTCATTGGTGGTGGTGGTGACGTTCAGGCCCGGGGTGAGCAACTGCAAGTCTTTGATGTCTTTGACGCCGGCCGCCTGAAGCTGGGCACCGGTGAGGGCGATGACCACGATAGGCACATCCTGCAGGTTCTGCTCGCGCTTCTGGGCCGTGACGATAATGCTATCGACTGTAGGGGCGACCTGCTGCGCCATCGCTGGCACCCCGCTCAACGTCGTCATGGCCAATACGGTCAGCGACACGCCGCGCAGCATACCTTGATCGGTCATCTGATTCCCTTTCGTTTCCGCCCGTCAGGGTCGACACCGCCGACCTCCTTTGCCCTCAATCCTACCGAATGAAGTTCAAGTTTTCATTGATCAGTTAATAATGCGCGCAGCGCGGTCGCAAGGGGCTTCCTAAAAACACCCGTCGCGGTGACGTTTGGCCGCACAGCTTGCGATGCCATGGTCATTAGTCATCTTTCAGCCTGAGGCGAAGCGCGTCCACCACCCACGGCACGGTTAGGCCCTGGACAAAGATTGAGAAGGCCACCGCGGCGCAGACGGCCAGCAGGATGTCGCTTTTCTCAGGAACCGTATCGGGGATCGCCAGGGCCAGGGCCAAGGCCAACGCGCCCTTGAGCCCACCCCAGAACAGCATGTGCTGGTGCCGCATGTCGACCTTCAGCCGGGTGCGGCTGAAGAGGGCGCTGAGCGGATACACAACGACCGCCCGGCTGATCAGCACCAGGCCCACCGCCACGGCCGCGGTGGCGCTGAAGATCCGGCTTCCCTGTGTTGCCACATGGATTCCGATCAAGATGAACACCACCGAATTAGCCAGGAAGGCGATATAATCCCAGGTGGCGATAACGGCGTCGCTGCCGCTGGGCGTGATGGCGCGCTTGTGGCCCAGGTTGCCGACCACAAGGCCGGCTGCGAGCGACGCTAACACGCCTGACATGTGCCGATGTTCGGCGAGAAGAAACGATCCATAGGCCGCGATGATGGTCAGGGTGATCTCAACGACTGGGTTCGTGGTCCTCGTCGCCAGCAGCAGGACGGCCCCGGCCACCGCGGCACCAAGGAGGGAACCGCCGACCGCCATCCATAATAGAGAGCCCACAATCGCGCTGGCTTGGACGTTCGCGCCATGAGCAATCGCCACCAGGATTGCGAAGGCGACGGCTGAGGCGCCGTCGTTCAGCAGGCTCTCGGCCTCGACCAAGAGGGTCAGACGCGGCTCTACCTTGGTCTCCTTGAACGCGGCGATTACGGCGACGGGGTCAGTCGCCACGATGAGGGCCCCGAACATGGCCGATGCCACCCAGCCCCAGCCAACAAAAGCGTGCATGCCAGCGGCGACCAGCGCGCCTGCGGCCAATACCCCAGGAAAGGCCAAAAGGAGCGTGACCGGCAGGTCGCGCCGAAACGGCCGCCATTTCAGCTGCAGCGCCGCCTCGAAGATCAGGGGCGGCAACAGCACGGTGTAGATCAGGTCCGATGTGAGTTGCGGGCTATGGGCTTGGCTTACGAAGCCTAGGGCCATACCCGCCGCAACCAGTCCCACGCTGTAGGGAAGGCGGAACCTGCGCGAAAGCATCGCCACGACGCATGCAATCAGGAGGATCAGACCGATCTGGCTAAAAGACATCGACATCCTCATTGGCTGCCCGACGAAGGCGCGCCCTGAAACTTTCGTGCGCAAACCCTAGCATGCTCGCGCGGGACGGGGCATCAGATTGGCTATGCCTGTGTCCCGCCCCTACCGACCCGAACCGCGTTTCATGGCCCTGGGCCCTGAATTCGCCGACAACGTTGAGCCGGCACGGTTTCCGACGGCAATCATCAGGCACCGCCATCAGCGTGCGGCGGCCACCGTGGGCCTGGAGCAACTCAGTGATGCTGAATGGCTGGCGCATTTCGCGCGGTTCGAGCCCTTGCCAGAAAACCAGCCCAAGCCGCTGGCGATGCGTTACCACGGCCATCAATTCCGGAATTACAATCAAGAGCTAGGCGACGGCCGTGGGTTCCTGTTTGCCCAACTGCGCGAGACGGGAACCGGTCGATTACTTGACCTGGCCACAAAAGGGTCCGGCAAGACGCCCTATTCACGCACCGCCGACGGACGGCTAACGCTCAAGGGCGGGGTGCGTGAGGTTTTGGCCGCAACCATGCTTGAGACGCTTGGGGTGCCCACCAGCCGCGCCTTCAGCTTAATCGAGACGGGTGAGGCGCTGGAACGCGGCGATGAACCCAGCCCCACCCGGTCCGGCGTCTTAACCCGGTTATCGCATAGCCATATCCGTTTCGGCACCTTTCAACGCCATGCCTATTTCGACCGGCCCGACTTGGTCGGAACCCTGGCTGAACATGCCCTGGCCACCTATTTCCCTGACGTCGACGCCACCGATCCGGGCGCAGCCCTGATGGCCTGTGCTGCGCGCGCCACCGCGCGACTAGCTGCCCGCTGGATGGCCGCCGGCTTCGTGCATGGCGTACTCAACACCGACAACATGGTCGTAACCGGCGAGAGCTTTGATTACGGCCCCTGGCGCTTCTTGCCGCGCAGCGACCCCTATTTTACCGCCGCCTATTTCGACCACGCGGGGCTCTATGCATTTGGCCGACAGCCCCAAACGGCGTTCTGGAATTTGGAACAGCTGGGCGGATGTTTGTCGCTGATCAGCGGCTCGGAAGGACTGATCGCCGCGCTGGAGCTATTTGGTCCGGCGTACCAGGCTGAACTGGCCGCTGCGGTGGTCGAGCGGCTTGGGTTGGTTTCCCGTGGGGCTGACGGCGACCAGGGGCTGGCCCAGGCGGCCTTCGCCGGCTTGGCGGAAGGCGGTGAAGCGCTCCGCTGGGAGCCGTTCTTCTTCGACTGGTTCTGCGGTGCCGCCTCAGAGCGCCGGGCCCTGGAGAGTCCCCGCAGCGTGCTTTACCAGCAGGCGGCCATGCTTGAATTCCGTCGCCGCCTCGAGGGCTATGAGCCCGAGCGACGCGAGCGGCTGGAGTCGCCCGTTTTTGCCGCCGACCTGCCGCAGGAAATGCTGATCGCTGAGGTTGAAAACATCTGGGCCGCCATCGCCTATCAAGAGAATTGGCAGCCGCTTCACGACAAGCTGGCGGCCCTGGAGGCGGCGAGGCTTGCCTATGGCTTGGCCCCGCAGAGCCGTAACGATTGCGATTAATCGACTACGGCCGCACCCAGAGCGGTGTGCCGGAGTTCGCTGCCTATGAGATTCCCCCGCCTGCGATCCGCAGCTGTCTTTCAAAAACTTGGGCCCGGACTTGTCACCGGAGCGGCGGACGACGATCCGAGCGGCATCGCCACCTATTCCCAGGCCGGAGCGCAGTTCGGATTCATCCTCCTTTGGACCATGGTCCTGACGTTTCCGCTGATGGTGGCGGTGCAGCTTGTGGCGGCGCCAACCTCGCGGCGATGGGCGAGGGGGCAGCCTTGGTGCTGCCGTTCGACGCGCGCGTCTATACCGTGGCCTTTGCCCTGATCTCACTGGGGCTACAGATCTTCATCCCCTATCACCGTTACGCGCGCCTGCTGAAATGGCTAACCGCGGTGCTGCTGGCCTACGTGGCTGTGGTGTTCTCGGTCAAACTGGACTGGGGCGAGGTGGGCCGTGGCCTGATACAGCCCAGGATCGAGGGCGGCAGGGCGGGCGTGGGACTCATCGTCGCCCTCTTCGGCACCACGATCAGCCCCTACTTTTTCTTCTGGCAGAGCAGTCAGGAGGTTGAGGAGATCGCGCAACATGCCGATGAACATGCCCTGCGCGCATCTCCCCATGAGGCCAAGGCGCAGTTCGCCCGCATAGGTGTCGATACCTGGTTTGGGATGGCGGCCTCCAACCTGATCGCCCTCGCCATCATCATCTCGACGGCCGCAACCCTGCACGCCCACGGAATCAACCAGATCGCCACGGCGGCAGACGCCGCCAAGGCCTTGCGGCCTGTCGCTGGCCCCTTCGCATTCCTTTTGTTCAGGCTGGGCATGTGATTGGCACCGGCTTGCTCGCCGTGCCGGTGCTGGCCGGCTCTGCGGCCCTAAAAATATAGGCGATTTCGCCGCTCTATATGCTCTATCTCTTCCGTCTTAGCCTTCGGATCGGTTTTGGGGGGTTCGTCTAAAATGAGGGCTCTATGAAGGGCACCGTGATCGTCGATCACGCGTGGGTCCAGCAAGCGCTGACCGTACTGCGGGCCAAGACCAGGTGTTTTAGTGACCTGCCGCCGACGACCGGCTCTATGGCACCGGCGTGATCAAGATGACGGACCTGCAAGCCGCACCGGTCCTGGTGTGTGATTTTCTAGGCGGCACTGTCGGCCACCGGTTCCGCACCGAGGGGGCCCGCGGCAACGCCCTAGCCCGCGCCTGCGGCATCGCCAAGGGCGCGCTGCCCAGCGTGATCGACGCCACCGCCGGACTGGCGCGCGACGCCTTCATGCTGGCGGGTCTCGGTGTGCAAGTCACCTTGATCGAGCGTTCACCCGCCGTGCACGCGGCGCTGACTTCGGGGCTTGCGGCGGCGCGCGCCGACCCGTCAGCGGCCCAGGTGGTCGGGCGCATGACCTTGTTGCAGGGTGACAGCCGCCGCCTGCTGGGCGAATTATCCGCCGATGTGGTGCTGGTTGATCCCATGCATCCGCCACGCGGCAACACCGCGCTGGTCAAGCAGGAGATGCGATCCTTGCGCGCTCTGGTCGGTGACGATCCCGACGCACAGGACCTGATGCACGCTGCCTTGGCCTGCGCCAAGAAGCGGGTAGTGCTGAAGTGGCCGGTACGCGCGCCGCCGATGGCTGGGCTGCGCGCGCCGTCGCATCAGATCGTCGGCAAAACGACCCGATACGACGTCTTTATAATTTCATCTTCTTGATTTGCTTGCGGATCGCCCTTTCGAGCAACTTTTCCGCCTTGCGTACCGCCGCCGTCAGCTTCGCGATCTTACCGACACGCTTCTGAGCCTTCTTTTCGGCCTTGGGGAGTGCCACTGCCTTGTGGGCTTCGGGCACCTTGACCTTGGCCGCAGGCTTGGCC
The DNA here is from genome assembly GCA_947480815.1 of Caulobacterales bacterium. Lineage (GTDB taxonomy): Bacteria > Pseudomonadota > Alphaproteobacteria > Caulobacterales > Caulobacteraceae > Caulobacter. Next base: position 5,451 of record CANKEA010000095.1, read on the forward strand.
TTCGCGACGACCTTGGGGGCGGCCGCAGCCTTGCGGGTGGAGGGTCTCTTGACCTGAGCCTTTGGCTTCGCCTTCGCGACCGCCTTGGGAGCGGTGGGTGTCTTCACACGGACCGCTGGCTTGGCCGTTGCGACGACCTTGGGCGAGGCAGCAGCCTTCGGTCTGCCCACGGCCTTGGCCTTGGCTGAGGCTTTTGGCTTAACGACGGCCTTTAC
>CANKEA010000096.1 GCA_947480815.1 Caulobacterales bacterium
CGCCAACATCACCAGCCTGATCTCTGCCGCGATCATGTTCCAGTTCGGCGCTGGGCCGGTGAAGGGGTTTGCCTGGACCCTGTCGATCGGGGTGTTCACCTCGGTGTTCACGGCGGTGTTGATCACCCAGGTGCTGATTTCCATCTGGTTCCGCACCAAGCGCCGTACCGCACTTCCGATCGCTTAAGGGAGCCTGACCATGTGGCCTTTTATCAAGCTCCTGCCCAATTCGTTCCATTTCCGGTTCGTCAAATGGTCGCCCTACACGGGCGTGGTCTCCGGCCTGCTGCTGATTGCCTCGGTGGTGCTGTTTTTTGTTCAGGGCCTGAACTTGGGCATCGACTTCAAGGGCGGCACCCTCATCGAGGTGCAGACCGTCGGCGCGGCACCCCTGACGGAGCTGCGCAATTCGCTCGGTGCCATGGGCGCGCATGACGCCCAGGTGCAGGGCTTTGGCGCGCCGAACTCCGCCATGCTGCGCTTCATGCCGGCTGCCGGTCAGAGTGCCACAGACGAGGCCAAGGCCTTCGAGAGCAAACTTTCCGCCCAGTATCCAGGCATTGCGTTCAAGCGCGTTGAAGTGGTTGGGCCCAAGGTCTCGGGTGAGCTGTTCGTTTCTGGCCTATGGGCGCTGGGTCTCGCCCTGTTGCTGATGCTTGGCTACATCTGGTTCCGGTTCCAGCTTCAGTTCGGCCTGGGTGCCGTGGTGGCGGTGTTCCACGACATCATCTTGACGCTAGGACTGCTCAGCTTCCTGCGTATCGAGTTCTCCATGACTTCGATTGCCGCCCTGCTGACCGTGATCGGTTATTCGATGAACGAGAAGGTCATCACCTTCGACCGACTCAAGGAAAACCTGCGCAAGTACAAGACCAAGCCGCTGCGCGAGATCATCGACCTGTCAGAAAATGAACGGCTGAGCCGCACCATTATCACCGGCTCAACGGCGCTGCTGGCGCTGGGCGGCTGCCTGATCTTTGGTGGTCCGGTGCTGTTCCCGTTGGTCTTCACCATGACCTTCGGCATCCTGATCGGCACCTATTCGTCGGTCTATGTCGCCTTGCCGCTGATCCTGATTTGGGGTGTGCGCCGCAACGACGATGTGGCCGAGCCTCTGCCCGCCGCCGGTCGCTAAGGCCAGCCTGCTGTGCGCCAGCCGCCTTCCATCGATGCCATAGGTGGCGGGGGTTTCCGCATCGGCGGCCTGCGCCATGAAGGCTCGCTGCTGATCATCGATGACATTGTGCAGTCCTGGGGCGCAAAGTCGCTGGAGTCACTCACAGCCGACGATTTCGCGCCGGTTCTTCAAGCCGCGGCCGGAACGGTGGAGTTCGTGCTGTTGGGCACAGGGCCGGTGCAGAGCCTGCCGCCGCGCGCTGTACGCGATGCTGTCGCCGCCGCTGGCCTGGGTTTCGAGTTCATGACCACCGACGCTGCGGCGCGGACCTATAATTTGCTGGCATCGGAAGGGCGACGCCTGGCCTGCGCCCTGATCGCGGTCTAGCTCTTACGGGCCAATCGTCCTACTATCGGCGCTTCGAACCGTCCGAAGGGGGCACAGGCATGGTCAAGATTCTGAGCAATTTCCGTAACACCATGGTGCTGAGCGTGCTGCTCGCCCTGGTCATGATCATCGGTTACGGGATGCACAACCCTGCCGGCTTTTCCGGCAGCTTCTATCAGGCGGTCTTTCGCTGGATGCACGTGTTCTTCGGCATCCTCTGGATCGGCATTCTGTACTATTTCAATTTCGTCCAAATCCGCAAAATGCCCGATATTCCCGCTGAGCTGAAGCCTGCGATCGGCAAGTACATCGCTCCCGAGGCGCTGTTCTGGTTCCGCTGGGCGGCGCTGTTCACGGTGATCTGCGGCTTTGGCATCCTTGGCCTGCGCGGCGGCGACTATGCGATGAACGTTCTGAGCTTCGGCGTCGCCGACGGTTTTGTGAAAAACGTCGACGGTCAGTACGCCCTGATGGGCGTGGGTGTTTACCTGGCTTTGCTCATGTTCCTGAACGTCTGGGGCATCATCTGGCCGAACCAGAAGCGTGCCCTGGGAATTGTGGAGGCTGACGCCGAGACCAAGGCCAAGTCCGCCCGCATCGCCATGCTGGCTTCGCGTACCAACCTGCTCCTGTCGCTGCCTATGCTCACCGCCATGACCATGCAGCAGACCCTTTTCGGCTGATCCTGTTTGACTGACGAGACGGCCCCGCCGGCTGAGGACCTCGACGCCCTTATCCGGCGGGTCGACAACGACCGCTGGCTCGCCACCCGCTTCGTCACGGATCCAGAGCAGCGCGCTGACCTAATTGCGCTTTATGCTTTCGACTATGAACTGGCGCGGGCGGGGCGGGTGACTTCTACGCCCTTGCTCGCTGAAATCCGCCTGACGTGGTGGCGCGAGGCGCTGGACGAAGTCTATGGCGGTGGTCCTGTGCGCTATCACCCGGCGGCGGCGGCCCTAGCGCAAGCCATTCAGCGCCGTAATTTGCCGCGCGAGCTGCTGGAAGCCATGATCGACAGCCGTATCGATGAGCTGGAATCGGGTCCGGTGGCCAGCAAAGCCGAGAGCCCCGTGGTGCATGCCGCGGCTCTGTTACTGGACTCTGCCACGCCACCACACTTCACGGCCAGCCAGCTTTCTGCTGAGGCCTTCCCGGCGGTATTACCGCTAGCGATTGGACACATCCGCAATCCCGTGCTGAAGCGGCTCAGACTGGTTTGGTCGGTTGCGACGGGGCGGATCTAGAACCCGCTTGGGCTATCCCGCTCGGCCTTATCCCGAAGGCCCACTAGCGGCCATCAGCCTGCCAGCCAGCCATCCAAATCCTGCAATGCCCGCAGGCTCATCAAGCGCTTTTTGGCCCGACCGCGCATCTTGAGCGGGATCGTCTTGCCGTCTGCATCCTTGCGTGGAGCCTCAATCGGCGGCAGCAGGCCGTAGTTGATATTCATGGGCTGGAAGCTGCCATCATCGAGCAGGTGGCCACCGGTAATGTGGTCGACCAGGGCGCCCAGGGCGGTTGTGGGGCCAGGGACCTCCAGATCGCCACCGAGCGCCTGGGCCGCAGCCAACCGGCCCGCCAGCAGGCCAATCGCGGCGCTCTCGACATAGCCCTCCACGCCCGTGACCTGACCGGCGAAGCGCATTCGCGGTGCCGCTTTCAAGCGGAGCTGGCGGTCGAGCAATTTGGGGCTGTTGAGAAAGGTGTTGCGGTGTAGGCCGCCAAGCCTTGCGAATTGAGCGTCCTGCAGACCCGGAATCATGCGGAACACATCAGCCTGCGCTCCGTGCTTCAGCTTGGTCTGGAAGCCCACCATGTTCCACAGCGTGCCGAGCGCATTATCCTGCCGCAGTTGCACGATGGCATGGGCCTTGACGGTCGGGTCGCGTGGATTGGTCAGGCCAACCGGCTTCATCGGTCCATGGCGCAGGGTCTCGCGGCCGCGCTCAGCCATGACCTCGATCGGCAAACAGCCGTCGAAATAGGGGATGTTCTCCCAGTCTTTGAATTCGGCCTTTGGTCCGGCTAGCAGGGCGTCGATAAAGCCCTCGTACTGCTCTCGGTCCATCGGGCAGTTGATGTAGGCGGCGGCGTCGCCGCCCGGACCGACCTTGTCGTAGCGTGACTGCCGCCAGGCCACGCCCATGTCGATGCTTTCCAGATGCACGATCGGGGCAATGGCATCGAAGAAGGACAGCGAGCCTTCGCCCGTCAGTGCTACGATCGCCTCAGCCAGGGATGGAGAGGTGAGGGGGCCGGTGGCGACGATCACATTGTCCCACTCTGCGGGTGGTAGGCCGACCACTTCACGGCGATCGACAGTGATTTTTGGATGCGCCATCAGTTGCGCTGTGACCGCCACCGCGAAGCCGTCGCGGTCCACCGCCAGGGCAGAACCGGCCGGCACCTGATGAGCGTCGCCAGCGCCCATGATGATCGAGCCGCACTTGCGCATTTCGGCGTGCAATAGGCCGACTGCGTTGCCTTCCCAGTCGTCGCTGCGGAAAGAATTGGAGCAGACCAGCTCGGCGAGGCTGTCAGTCTGGTGGGCGTCTGTGCCTCGCACCGGGCGCATCTCGTGCAGAATGACGCAAGCGCCGGCCTGCGCCGCCTGCCAGGCGGCTTCCGAACCGGCCAGTCCGCCGCCGATAATATGGATAGGGTTGCTGCTCATGGGCCTCGTCTAAACCCAATGGGCAGCAGATAAAATCCTGACGTGACCGACTGCGCGCGCCATAGTGACGTTAAGTGATTCACGGTCCATGCTGAGCTGTGCATTTGGAGTTTGAAATGGCCGCATTTTCGCCGAGCGATGCCGCCCTGGAAGGGTTTCGACTGACCCGCAACCGGCCCGGTTCGGTGCTGGCCTGGGCGGCTATTTTTGCCATTACCATCATCATCGCTGCAATGTTGATCGTGACGGGCTTCGCGCCGCGGATCAGCGGGTCGATGGGCACCCTCAATACCGAAGACTCAGCGGCCATGATGCGCGCGCTGCTCAACCTGGCACCCGCGCTCCTGGCGCTCCTGGCGGTCTGGGTCGGGCTGTCGGGCGTCATCGGGGCAGCGATCTACCGCGAGGTACTGCATCCAACCGACAGCCGCATGGCCTATCTGCGCCTGAACAAGGATGAGGGCCGCCAGGTTGGAGCCCTGTTCACCCTGCTATTCGCGGCCATGGTTTTCAGTACCGGTGTGAACCTTCTGCTGATCCTGCCGCTGCGCCTATTGTTGGCTGTGGCGGGGAAGGGGCCTACGGCCTTTATCGGCGATACCGTAGTTCTGGCCCTGAATGTCTGGTTCGGGGTACGGCTATCGCTGTTGCCGGCCATGACCTTTGCCACGCACAAGATCGATGTGGTCGCCGCTTGGCGCCTCACGAGCGGCCATTTCTGGCGGGTTTTCGGCATGCTCCTGCTGTCGTTGATCTTCGCGACCATGGTCTATTTCCTGATCCTGATCGTTGCCGTGGCGATGTCTGTGCTCGTGGCAGGCGGCGATATGGGGGTGCTGGCTCACCTGCAAAACCCTCAGGTTGGAATGCCGGCCCAGGCTTATGCCGCTGTGTCGCTCTACGCGATAATAACCCTGCTGATCCCGGTGCTGGCCATGGTGATCATCCAGGCCCCGACGGCAGTGGCGTATCGCGCACTGGCCAGCGGTCCCGATGCCGGGGCGGCGGATATCTAATCTGAGTGCGCCGCGCGCAGAGCCGGGACCCAGCCATTGCAGCGCACTGGCCTGGGTCCCGGCTCTGCGATATTGCTCCGGCTGGGATGATGGTTGAAAATGCCTCGTCATCCCGGACAAGCGGCAATGCCGCGCCGATCCGGGACCTAGGGCGGCTCAGAACCTTACATTGGACTGAAGGGGCCAGCCGAAATACGCCCTGTATCAACTGGGGGTGGGGCGCGTTCATGCTCCAGCAGCCAGGCCTTTCGCGCCATGCTGCCTGCATAGCCGGTCAGCGCGCCATTGGCACCGATCACGCGATGGCAGGGCACGACGATGGCGACGGGGTTCGAGCCATTGGCTAGGCCCACGGCGCGGCTGGCGTTGGGCTTGCCCACCCGTGCGGCCAAGGCCCCATAGCTGAGGGTTGTCCCAGCGGGGATGCTGCGCAGGGCA
>CANKEA010000097.1 GCA_947480815.1 Caulobacterales bacterium
AAGGCCGCGTAAGTCCGGCGATTGTTGGCCGCTGCCGATCACCGAACGTGGCGAATTGGTCGGGCCGGAGCTTTGCCGGAAAGCCGGCAGTTCATTCACGGCCTCCGCCATGTTGGCTGGCGCGCGCCGCTGCAGCGCGTCTGCGCCGAGCACTGTGACCGGAGTTGGCGCTGTGAAGCCTGCGGCGGTCAGCCGGGTGCCGGTGACCACGACCGCTTCAACCGCGCCGGCGCTCGCCGTCGCCACTGGAGCCTGGGCCTGTGCGCCATGGGCGAACAGGGTGCCGACACCGGCCAGAAGGGCAAGCTTTAGGCGTTTTGATTTCTGGACTGTAGGCACGGGGCGTCTCCCTGGTTTCTTAACGTTTGTTGTGCACGTCGCGTTGGTACGCCGGGTCCGTCCGGCCGCGAGGCGCACCTCGCTTGACCTGTAACGCGGCGCCCGCACACGTCCGGCGGCCTTGCCTTAATCGGCTTATCGTCAACCTCGAGCGTTCAGCTTGTCATGCTCAGACCGGCTGGCGAATAAGCAAGTTTGCAAAGGGGATTTCGCAAAATGCGAAAGCTGTTAGACTAGTTACTATAGCTCTGAGGTTCAAATGATCGATCTCGTGTCGCTTCGTCTGTTCGTGCGCGCCGCTGAACTGGGCAGTTTCTCCAAGGCCGCTGAACAGTCGAATCTTGCGCTCGCGGCCGTGAGCCGGCGGATTGCTCTGCTGGAGGGGCATTTCGGTGTCGACCTCTTTAGCCGCACGGGGCGCGGGGTCGAGGTAACCCCCGCTGGTCGGGTGCTCCTGGATCGTGCGCGCGAAATCTTGCTGCAGGCAAGATTGGCCGACGCTGATCTCAGCGATTTTACGAAGGGCCTACGAGGCACCGTTAGGCTGATGGCCAGTACCTCGGCTGTCAGCCAGTTCCTGCCCAGCGATCTTGCTGCGTTTTCGCGCCTTTGCCCTGAACTCCGGATCGACCTGCGAGAAGCCTATACGGACGAGATTGTCGGGGCCCTGCGCGATGGGAGAACCGAGGTCGGTGTCGTTATCAGCGGTCCCAATGTTGTTGATCTGGACACTGTGCCCTACCGAACTGACCGCCTTACTGTGGTCGCTCCGCGTGATTTCATGCCGGGCGTTCAGAAAGTTCGCCTCATTGACCTGATCGCGAACGACTTCGTTGTGATGGATGACAGAACGGCGATCAGCCGACTGCTCAAAACCGCCGCGAGTGAGGCGGGGTCGGCCATGCGGCTGCGGGTCAAGGTGGGCAGTTTCGACGTGGTTTGCCGAATGGTGCAAGCCGGGTTCGGTCTGAGCGTGCAGCCACGAATGGCTGCTGAGCATTTTCAAGCCACGATGGGTTTGCGACTTATCGATCTCGATGAGCCTTGGGCCGAGCGCCAGATGCTGATCTGCACGAGCCCCCAAACGGGTGTCAGCCTGGCCGCGCGTCGCTTGGTCTTTCATCTTGGCGAATGCGCCAGAATTGGCGCCGGACTTGCCAACTGAAGGCTCTTGCGGCTTGGTCTGAGCGTGTTTGCACGGAGACGGTGATGAAGCGGCGAGACTTTGTGGTCGGGTTTAGTGCGCTGGCGTGCGGTCCAGCGATGGCGCAGGCCGTCCCGGCGGCACCGATCCCGAATGCGACCGGCGTTCCTGCACCCGCTGCGACGGAGGTTGGACCCGCCGCGCCCGCCGCCGACACCAAGCCTGCCGGTCCGCCGCCGATTCCACCCGGTGCGGTGCGGGTGGCCCTGCGTACAAGCGCGGGCACGATTACGCTCGATCTATACCGCGACAAGGCCCCGATCACGGTGGCGAACTTTCTGAAGTACGTGGAGATGAAATTCTACGACGGGGCAGTTTTCTACCGCTCGTCCCGACCGGCGAAGGACGCGGATGGCTCCTGGGGCTCGATCCAAGGCGGGTTGCAGAACAGGCAGCGCGCGCCACTGCCGCCGATTGCGCATGAAAGCACGCTGAAGACTGGGCTGTCGCATCTCAACGGCACGATCTCGATGACCCGAAACGGACCCGGCACGGCGACGTCTGATTTCTTTATCGTACTGGGCGACCAGACGGGCTACGACGCCACGCCCGCGGGCAAGGGTGACCACGCCGGCTTCGCCGCTTTTGGGCGGGTGGTCGCTGGCATCGAGGTGGTCAAGAAGATCAACCTGGCCAAGCGCTCGCCCACAGCCGGCTTCGGCTTCATGAAGGGCGAGATGCTATCGCCCGTCATTCCGATCCTTAGCGTTAGGCGGTTACCTCGCTAGGGGCAGGCGGCGGCCTCGGGCACCGCCTGCTCCCCCGCTAGAACTTACCCCGAAGCCGCAGGACGAACCGCATATCTTTGGTCTCACTGGCTGTTTCGGTCCGGTTGATCGCGCCATTAGCTTGGCTAATATTATATAGTATTCGCCGACTTTGTTCGGGGGACCCGGTCAGATTGTAAATTTCTAAACGCAGCGTGAGGTCGCGGGGGAGGGCCTTTTCTGCAAACATCTGTAACCGCGGATCGCGCGAGTTGTAGCTGAGAGTGCGGATGTCACTGTTCACTTGTTCACCCGTAGTGGCGAGCAAAGTCGCACCATAGGCCGCCTTGATCTTGTTGAGGTCGTGGCGGAACCCCAGGGTAATTAGGGACTCATATTCACCCGGCATCGCTCGTTCCCGGCCAGAAAACGGATCAAGCACACTGGAGGTTTGAATGACGTAGCGGGCGTTGATCTGGGCGTTTGGCAATCCCAGAGGGGTCATGCGCACGCCAGTTTTTAGTTCGAGCCCATATTGCTTGGCTTCCGGCAGGTTCACGGGGGCTGACTGCGGCAGACCCGTGGAGGACAGGCCCCCGAACGGGCCGCGCTCGATCTCGTCGGTGGTACGCTTGTAGAAGCTACGCGCCTCCATGGTGCCCTGATCCTTGGCCAGGCGGTGCTCGATGCCGGCCTCGAAGTTCCACGCCTTTTCCGGGGCGATCCCTGGATTGCCCGGATCGAGGCGGCTGTCTGTCACATTGTAAATCGGCACAAAGTTGTCGAACCGAAGCTGGCTGACAGTGCGCTCTAGCTTGAATCGCAGGCGATCAACCCGGGTCAGGTTGTAACGCAGATCGAACCGCGGCTTTAGGAAGCCGTAGCTCTTCACCGGAATCGCCGGGAAGTTCGTGGTGATCTGCGACGCTTCGTAGCTAAGGTTGCTTTCGAGCGTGACCTTGGGGTTGATGGTCCAGTTGTGGGTCACGAACAACTCGCCGCGTTGTTCCTCTACCACAGCAACGGTCAGGGGCACGGTTTCCAGGCGCCCGTTCTTTTTGAAATCGAAATAGCCCTGCTGGCGCTGGTTGAGCGAGTTCTTAGCGACCTCACCGCCGACGGTAAGGCTCTGCCCCTTGTCGAGGGGCATGACGAAGGTGCTCCGGATCACGTCTTCCTGAGTGACCTGTTTGGTCACATTGCGGCTCACCTCTGTCAGAGCGCTGCCGAAGGTGCGGTTGCGGTAGTCGGTTGTCTTGACGGGCGTGTAGTTGTGGATCGCGATCACGTTCAGCGTGCCGGATTTCAACTTGGTCTCATACTCGCCGCCGATCTCGGTGATAGTCCGCATCTGCCGGTTGGAATGGTACTCGTCGGTGACGCCGGGCAGCTGCAAACCGGCCGAGGTGTAGGAGGTGTAGAGGGTGTCGTCCGTCTGGTTGGTGGCATGCGGCTGGAACAGCAGATTAAGGTTCAGCTGGCTGCCGTCTTGGAAGCTGTAGGCGCCCTGGGCCGTGAAAATGTTTTTGTGGTGCTGGCGCTCCCACTGCTGCGGTCGAAACTGCTGCATCTGGCCATTCGGATAGTAGTAGATTTCTGTGCGGTCCTTCAGCGTGTATTCGCCGCCGAAGCCGCCGCCCCCACCCGGCGCGGTGGGAATGGGCGTGAACAGGTTCTTCTCATAACCCAGGGTGTAGGTAAGATTTCCGATCTTATCGGAATAGGAGAACAAGCCGTCGAAGTCGCGCCAGCCCATATTGTCGAAACGCTGGTCGAGCGAGAAATTCCCCTGACCGCCGCCGCCCGTCTTGGCGCCGGCCTTGAGCACGATATTGACGACCAGGCCTTCGCTGCGGATCTCCAGGTCGCCGGAGGTGTCGCGGATTAATTCTACGCGTTCGACACTGGTGCCCGGGATACGGCGAAGGGCTGAGGCTACGTCGGTCGACTTGCTGGCCATGCGCTTGCCGTTGATCAGAATCTGGTCGCCGCCGGCACCGAGGCCGCGGCCCTGACCGTTTCCGGTCGAATCCAGCACCGACGCGATGCCCGGAATCCGGCGCAGCAAGTCCTCGGCATTGGTCAGGTTGAACTGCGCAAAGAAAGCCTGACCATAGACTTGATTACCGTCGGCTGCGCCGGCGGGTTGCGCCACTGCCAACGGTTGAACGGGTGCTACGGTCTGCGCATGGGCCAAACCCGCTGTCAGGGCGAGTACGGCAACGCCGCTGGCGAGCCTAATCGCGGTAGGTGTAGACGTAGTCATTAGTCCCCCGTTCGTGCGCAATCGTGTCGCGCAAAATCAACTCGCGAGCGTTGATTTATTATGGTTTCCATCCGCCGAGCGCAGAGCATTAGTAGACGGATCAAGCCCGCGCAATGCCATATAGGACACATAAACCGCCAATTGTTTCAGACGGATGTCACGCCGAGCCTGATGCACAATATCAGATATTGCCGATGGCGTGGCGAAAAGGATTCTGGTTATCCGCCGGGGCTGCCGCCCAGGCGAGTCGGGGCGAGGTCCGCCTGGCCCAAACATGGCGCATGGGCCGACGACGATGCTGACCGCCGAGGTCAAATTTGTAAGTTTCCGTTTGGCCAGTCTATGGTCGGTAGTCGATAGAAGGACGGTTCCAAACAACATGCAGCTGATCAAGCTGAAGTCCGCGCTAGCGGCATGAATTTGCGCAACTTGGCGGTGGCTGGCGAACGTTGGCCGCTTGAAACGCCATTCCGTATCGCCCGTGGCGTGCGTACCGAGGCCGATGTGGTCGTTGTTAGCCTGTCGCAAGATGGAATGTTGGGGCGCGGTGAGGGGGCCCCGATCGCTCGCTATGGCGACAGCGTAGAGCGCTGCGTCGCGGAACTCGAAGCCCTGCGTGGCCCCATAGAGTCTGGGATGAACCGCCGCGAACTGTTGTCGGCCATGAAGCCGGGCGCGGCACGCAATGCGCTGGATTGCGCCCTGTGGGACCTTGAAGCCCGCCTTGCGGGAACGAATGTGGCAGCGTTGATCGGCACAAAGCTGGCGACCGACCAGATAACCGCCATGACCATCTCACTGGATGCGCCGGCCGCTATGGCCGCAGCTGCTGCCCGCGTGGCTAGCTTTCCGCTGCTCAAGATCAAGGTGAATGCCGACGATCCAGCGGTCCAGATCGCCGCCATCCGTGCCGCCGCGCCGAATGCGACTCTAATTGCTGACGCCAACGAAAGCTGGAGCCTGGATCTCCTCAGAGCGATGCAACCCGCCCTGGCCGCCGCCCGCATCGCCCTGCTGGAGCAACCCCTGCCCGCAGGCGAGGATCAGGCCCTGCGCGGGTTCTCGCCCTTGGTCCCGATTTGCGCCGATGAATCCTGCCATACGACT
>CANKEA010000098.1 GCA_947480815.1 Caulobacterales bacterium
AGGCGTCGGCACGGGCGAGCAAGCCGTCGCGGTCACGCACCTGTAAACCTATGGCGCAGACTGAAGGGCCATGCAGATGATGATAATAATGAGCAAAGGAATCCGGACTGGTATTTAGCACGATATGGGCGCGTCCCTGGCGGTAGAGATCGACGTCACGGTCGTGATAGGTGCCGATATGGGCAAAGCCCAGGACCGTCAGCCCGTCATGCAAGGCCTTGCCGGTTGTCGCGTCGACGGCGAATTCGACGAAGGCCACCTGCTCTATCTTCGGTGGCGGCGGCGGATCGATCAGGTTCGAGCGGTCAGAGATCGACACAAGCGGCCGTACACGCTCCTCGACAAACAGGAGTGAACGCTTCGCCTCCAAGGCGCTTTGCCGGTTAGGCGCGGCGCGCAGTTCGTCATTGAAAACCTCAATCGACAGCGGCCCATCATAGCCGGCGCGGATCGCCGCAGCGGTAAACCCGGCGATGTCGAGATTGCCCTGGCCCGGCAAGCAACGGAAATGCCGGCCGATCTGGCGCACATCCATGTCCAGCCGCGGCGCGTCTGACAACTGCAGGTGAAACAGTTTTTCCGCTGGAATGATCGCGAACCCGGCAGGATCGTCGCCGACCGCCAGGGTGTGGAAACTATCGAGGATCAGGCCAAGTGCCGGGTGGTCGGCCATCGACACAATGCGCCAAGCATCGTGGTAGCTTTTCACGTGGGCACCCCAGGCCACCGCCTCGTAGCCGATCTTTAAGCCACGCTCTGCGGCAACGTCCGCCATGGCCCTCAGTTGGGCGGCGGCCCGTGCATCATCGGCTATGGCATGGGCAGAGGCGTTGGACGACACCAGCATCATGGGCGCGCCCAGCGCGAGCATCAGGTCGAACTTGCGTGTAGCACGGTCGAGATTCTTGGCGAAGACCGCGTCGGGTACGGCCTCGAAATCAAAAAAGGGCTGGAACAGTGAGATGCCCAGGTTGAGTTGCCCGGCCAACTCCCTCAGGTCGGCAGGCGTCCCGTCAAAAAAGGCCAGCTCATTCTCGAAAATTTCGAACAGGTCGAACTTGGCAGCGGCGATCGCGTACAGCTTTTCCTGCAGCCCGCCGCTGAGCGAAACGGTAGCGATCGAGTGGCGCATGGCTAGTGGTAACATCGCAGGACAGGACGGAACACGGCGTTTCCTCATATCGGATCGCGGCTTATTGTGCGCTTTCACCGCTTGAGCAAAGCACGAAATAAATATAACCCACCAGTACGTACATTGACTAGGGGCAACCGCGCCGCTCCGGCAACAATAGGGATTATTCGCCGTGACCGCTTCCCCCGGTTTCATGATCGGCTTGATCGGCTCAGGGATCGCGGCCTCGCGCACCCCGGCCATGCACATGGCTGAAGGCGCGCGCCAAGGCATGGGTTACGTCTATAATCGAATTGACCTCACAGCCCTCGGTTTGAGCGCAAAGGCCCTGCCAACCCTGCTCGCCGAAGCCAAGAGCCAGGGCTACAATGGCCTCAACATTACGCACCCCTGCAAACAGGCTGTAATCCCGCTTCTCGATGAGCTTTCCAGCGATGCCCTCGCCATCGGGGCGGTGAATACCGTCGTAATCCGCGGCGCTCGAACCACGGGGCACAACACAGACTGGTGGGGTTTTCGTGACGGATTCATGCGTGGCCTGCCCAATGCAGACCTGAGCGATGTACTTCAGTTGGGCGCGGGCGGTGCCGGGTCTGCGGTGGCCTATGCCCTGAAGAAAATGGGCGCACGCAACTTGATGATTTTCGACATCGACTCCTCCAAGGCCGATGCCTTAGCGGCCCAGCTCAATGCCCATTTTGGCAGCGGCACGACGGCGGTCGCCGATCCTGCCACGGCTGCGGCAAGGGCCACAGGCCTTGTTCAAACCACCCCGATCGGCATGGATGCCCATCCGGGGATGCCGATCCCGGCAGAGGCCATTGATCCGCATCACTGGTGCGCAGAAATTATTTATTTCCCTCTGGAGACAGAGTTCCTGCGTCAGGCCAGGGCCAAAGGGTGCCGAATCGTGGATGGCTCTGGCATGGCGGTGGGTCAGGCCGTGCGGGCGTTCGAACTGTTCACGGGCGTCATGCCCGACGCCGAGGCGATGCGAACCACATTGTTCGCGGCCTAGCGACTTAAAATTAGACCACCGCCTGCCCGCGCCTAGGTGGCGACGTGGTGGACCGTCTTGCCGGGAGAATAGATGTCCATGATGTTCCAGTGACCACTGGTCGGCACGGGGGCGTTTTCCATGATCACATCCAGCACATAGGGCTTTCCGCTAGCGATGGCCCGCTCGAGCGCCGGCTTGAACTGGTCGGCGCTGCTGATTTTCTCGCCGTCAACGCCATAAGCCCGAGCGATTGCGGTGTAGTCCGGCGAATAGGGCTGGCCATTCTTTTCAAAAATCGTGCCCAGTGTGGTGCCATAATGGGCCTTCTGCAGGCCAGCGATGGTGCCAAAGGCATGGTTGTTCATCACCACCCAGATGACCGCAATGTCTTCCTCGAAGGCTGTGGCCAGGAGGGACGGGTTCTGGCCAAAGCCGCCGTCGCCGACCATCGAGACGACGACGCGGTGCGGTGCGGCGAGCTTGGCACCCAAGGCCGCTGGGGCCCCGAAACCCATGGTGGCATAGCCGCCGGGCGTGAGTATCGAGCCGGGGGTGTAGATCGGGAACTGCTGGCCAACTCCATTCTTGTTCCAGCCAACATCGGTTGTGATGATAGCATCGCGCGGCAGCACAGCACGGGTATCGGCCAAAATTCGCTCAGGCCGCATCGGAAACTGGTCGGAGACCTGAGCGGCGGCATTGCTGGCCTTGAATTCGGTCTGGAAGGCCGCGATCTCGGCCTTGAGCTTCGTGGCGTCACGCCCCTGTGGATAGAGCGTGCGGGCGATGCGCAACAAAGTGGCTAGGCCCGACTTCAGATCGCTGATCGCGCCAATCTCGACCGGGAAGTTGCGGCCAATCTCCTCCGGGTCGATGTCCACATGGATCAGTTTCGACGTAGAGAAATCGAACGTGTATTCGGGCTCCCACGAACTGCAGTCGGCTTCCTTGAAACTGGTGCCAAGGCCCAGAACCCAGTCGGCGGTGCGGGTCTTTTCATTGGTGAAGGCCGCACCCCAGAAGCCCGTCATGCCCAGGATCAAGGGATTGTCGTCACTGACGCATCCCTTCCCCATCAGGGAATGAGCAATCGGAATTGCTAGGTGTTCGGCGAAAGCCGCCAAGTCGTTTGACGCCCGGGCCAACAGCACCCCTCCGCCCGCATAGATCACCGGCCTGTCGGCATTGGCCATGGTAGTAACGATCCGCTCGGCGGTCGCTTCGTCAATGGTCGCTCTGGCGGCGTTGCGTTCCCCGCCAACAAGGCGCTCGAACAACTTTGTGTCGACACTCTTGGAGAAGATATCCATCGGCACGTCGATCAGCACGGGGCCCGGACGGCCGCTCTCGGCCAAGCGGAAAGCCTTATCGAGAATTTCCGGAAACAGGTCTGCGCGCTCCACGCGCCAGACGCGTTTGCAGAACGGGCGATAGATTTCCGACTGCTGGGCGTCGCCATGCAGGTTCACTTCCTGGTGCGGATGTTTGCCATAGTAGTGGCTCGGAATATCGCCAGCTATCACCACCATGGGGATCGAATCCAATGCCGCATTGGCGACGCCGGTCGCCGCATTGGTCAGCCCAGGGCCAAGGTGGCTGAGCAGTACCGATGCCTTGCCGGTGACCCGCGCATAACCGTCGGCCATGTGCGCACTGATCTGCTCATGACGCACATTGACGAACTTGATCGGGCTATTGCTCAACGCCGTCAGGACAGCAATGTTGGTGTGACCGCACAGGCCAAAGATGTGCGTTATGCCCCGGCGTTCGAGGTCTCTGACCAGCTGGTGCGAAATCAGGTCTTCCATGGTCGTCCTACCCTCGAAGTCTCTGTCCGTGGGACCGCGCTCAGCGGTCCAGTTTGCGTTTGGCCGGTCCGGCGTAGGTGAAGGGGATGTCTTTTGGCATGGGCCCTTTCATTCGCTTTCCAGCGGTTGTCTGTTCCCAGGCGTGGGCCAGGATCCCGACCGAGCGCGACAGGATGAAAAGCCCCCGACCCATCGGCGGTGCGAACCCGAGTTCGCAGAAGATCACCGCGGTTGCCCCATCGATGTTCATCGGAATTGGCTTTTGTGTGCGCCGCTGGATGGCGGCCTCCACTTCCCGTCCGATGGCGACGTAACCTCCCCCAACAATGCCCTGCCCCGCGGCCGCCTCAACCAAGCTCAACAACGGTGCGGCGCGCGGATCGACCGGGTGGAAACGATGACCAAATCCGGCAATGATCTTTCCCTTGGCAGCGATGGTCTCGGCTAGCGCCGAATCCGCAGCATCGGAGAGCCTAATCCCAGCATCGAGTTTAGAACGTACCAGTTCGTACAAGACCATACAATCCTGGCCGGCACCGCCATGTGTATCGCCCAAAACATTTATGGCGCTGGCCATGGCGTTGTTAAGGCTGATACCGCAGGTGCTGGCCATCCGGGCGATGGCAATCGAAGGCGCATGGGGTCCATGATCAACCGAGGCGACCAGGGCAGCTTCCAAGAGCCTGGCCTGTGACGGCGTAGGCAGGTCGCCGCGTGTCATCAGCCAGATCATTTCCGGAAAGCTGATCTTGCCGATCAAATCCTGAATCTCGTAGCCGCGGATCGCGATCTCGCCGGGGTGGATGTCGATGATCGAGGTTTCCCACCAGTCAGAAGCCGATTGCACGACCGCGTCGGAGTCTTTCGCGCTCAAATGTCGCCCCTTTCATGCAGGCCCGCGATGTCCTCAGCCGTATAGCCAAGCGACGTCAGGATCTCGTCAGTGTGTTCACCCAACCAGGGTGGCGGCAGGGAAACATCGGGCTCGGCACCTTCGATGGTGAAGCCCGATCGTAGGACCTGGACCTGACAGTCCAGGCCGTCGCGGCGACCAAGGCTCTTTACAAGCCCACGGCCCTTGACCTGTGGTAGGTCGAGGGCTTCAGGCACACTTAGGACCCGGCCCGATGGCACGCCAGCCTTGTTGAGGATAGATTCCCATTCGATCGCCGACTTCGCAGCAAGGCCGGCCTCGACTTCGATTGTCAGCGCAGCACGGTTTTTCTTGCGGTCCTCGCGCGAGGCGAAGCGCGGGTCCGTGACCAGGTCGGACCTACCAATCAATGCCGCCAGGGCGACGTACTGCTCCTGCTTATTGGCAGCGATGTTCAAGAGGCCGTCACCGGTCCTAAAAGCGCCGGACGGCGAGGCGGTGAAATTGCTGTTGCCCATCGGCTCGGGGGCCTGGCCACACATGAGGTAGTTCGACACCACCCAGCCCATAGTGGCCAAGGTGGAATCCAGCATCGAAACATCGATGAATGAACCCTCACCCGTCCGGGCCTGTTTGGTCAGGGCCGCACAAATCGCAAAAGCTGCGGTAACGCCGCCAAGGGTGTCGGCCACCGGATAACCCACGCGGAGCGGCGCGCTTTCTCTATCGCCGGTAATACTCATCACGCCCGAGAATCCCTGGACGATCTGGTCGTAGGCGGGAGCACCGCGCATAGGGCCAC
>CANKEA010000099.1 GCA_947480815.1 Caulobacterales bacterium
CAAGCCCGTGACAGCTGCGCCAGTCCTCGCGCCTGTGAAGGCCGCCGCTGTGCCCGTTTCGGCCCCGGTGAAGGCGGTAACCCCGCCCGTCGCAGCCAAGCCTGTGGTTGTTGCAACGGCCACCGTTGGATCGGTTGTGCAGATCGGGGCCTTCTCGTCCGCTGCTCTAGCGGGACAGGGTTGGTCGGACGCGGTCAAGCTCGCGCCCGGACTTGCCACGGGCAAGGGCAAGAGCGTCACGCCGGTGGAGAGCGGCGGCAAGACGCTCTATCGCACCACGGTGACCGGCTTTGCCTCAAAAAGTCAGGCTGACGCCTTCTGCGGTGCGCTTATGGCTGCCGGTAAGAGCTGCTTTATCCGTTGACGCATAGCGCCTGCATCTTTGGCTGCATGGGCCAGGGTCTGAGCGCGGATGAGCGGGCGTTCTTCCGCGACGCGAAGCCTTGGGGCTTTATACTGTTCGCCCGCAATATCGGCACCGCCGAGCAGGTGAGGGCGCTTACCCGCACGCTGCGCGAAGCCGTGGATGACGAATCAACCCTGATCTTCATCGATCAGGAGGGCGGGCGTGTGCAGCGGCTCAAGCCGCCGCTGGCGCGACTGCGCCATCCGTCCCTACCGTTTGGCGAGCTTTACAAGCGTGATCCCGACGCGGCGACAAGGGCTGTGTACCTCAACCACCGTCTGCTGGCGTATGAACTGGCCGCAGTGGGTATCGACGCGGACTGCGCCCCTTGCGTCGATCTATTGCATCCTGACGGCCATGGCATCATCGGCGACCGCGCCTTCGGTACGGATCCTGATCTGGTCGCCGCGCTTGGGCGCGCGGCTTGCGACGGGCTGCGCTCGGGCGGGGTGGTGCCGGTGATAAAGCATATCCCTGGCCATGGCCGTGCGGCTGTCGACAGCCACCTGGCTCTGCCGGTGGTGGCCACCGACCTCGACAGCTTGGATTCGACCGACTTTTTGCCTTTCCGCGCCCTGAAAGGCGAGGCCATGGCCATGACCGCCCATGTAGTCTACGCGGCGGCGGACCCAGACCGCGCCCTGACTGTTTCGACGAAGGCGATCGATGAGATCGTGCGGGGGCGGATCGGATTCGACGGCCTGCTCCTGAGCGACGATCTTTCCATGAAGGCCCTGGGTGGTGGGCTGTCCAGCCGAGCTGCCAGCGCCATCGGTGCGGGGTGCGAGGTGGCGCTGCATGGCAATGGTGCCTTGGTGGGCGAGCCCGTGCGCGACCTGATGGGCGAGCTCGTCGCGGTGGCCAAGGCTTGCGGAACCCTATCGGGAAAGGCCCTGCAGCGCGCAACGGCCGCGCGGGCGGCAAGCCGACAGCGCTCCGCCTTCGATTCACGGGAGGCCGAGACTGAGCTTGCTCTGCTGGGGCTGGGCGGCAGGGTGGCGGCATGAGCGAACCATTTCAGCCGCCGCTGATGTTCGACGCCGCTTCGCGGGCAGCGGAGGACGGCGATGCCCTGATCATTGATCTGGATGGCTATGAGGGCCCGCTGCATGCTCTTTTGGCCCTTGCCCGCACCCAGAAGGTCGATCTGCTCAAA
Organism: Caulobacterales bacterium; assembly: GCA_947480815.1. Taxonomy (GTDB): domain Bacteria; phylum Pseudomonadota; class Alphaproteobacteria; order Caulobacterales; family Caulobacteraceae; genus Caulobacter. The sequence goes on from CANKEA010000099.1 coordinate 1,563, forward strand.
CTGTCAATCGCTCAGCTTGCCGACCAGTATCTGGCCTTTGTGCGCGGGGCGACGCGGCTACGCTTCGCGCTGGCCGCCGACTATCTGGTCATGGCGGCCTGGCTAACCTATCTGAAGTCGCGTCTGCTGCTGCCCAAGGCCGAGCGGCCGCGGGGCGAGGAGATGCCGCCTGAACAGGTGGCTTCGAATCTGGCCTTTCGGCTGGCCAAGTTGGATGCCATGCGGTCGGCGGGCGAGGCCCTGGCCAACGGGCCGCGCCTCAAGCGCGATATTTTCACCCGCGGCGATCCGCAGGCAATCACCATCATTCCGTCGCAGAAGCTCGAGGGCGACCTCTATGCCCTAATGAGCGCCTATATCGGCTTCCGTCGGCGTGATGCCTCGCGCACCTACGCCCCCGCCACACCGAGCGCCTATCCGCTCGAAGCCGCCCGCGAGCGGCTGCGCCATCTGCTGCCGGAACTTGAGGCCTGGACGTCGCTGGCCTGGGTGGCACCGGAGGGCCGTGATGCGACCGTGGAGGGCCGCAGTCCCAGTCGTGCCTCGTTCCTGGCCTCGACTCTCTCGGCGAGCCTAGAATTGGTCAAGGAAGGGTCGCTGGAAGCGCGCCAGACCGAGGCGTTTGCAGACCTTTACGTTCGTATCCGGCCAGATGCACAGGCGGCATGAGCGACGTTTTCGATATCTTAGCATTAGAACGCAACGTGGAGGCACTGCTATTTGCCGCCGCCGGGCCGCTGTCGCTGGCCGATCTGGAACAGCGCCTGCCGGACGGGGCGGAGGTTGCGGTGGCCCTCGCAGCCCTGGCGGTGCGTTATGCCGGGCGTGGCGTCAACCTGGTTTCGGTCGCTGGGCGCTGGCGGTTTCAAACGGCGCCGGACTTGTCCTATCTGATGACCCAGGAGCGAGAGGAGCCGCGGCGGCTTTCCAAGGCGGCGCAAGAGACCCTGGCGATAATCGCCTATCACCAGCCGGTGACGCGTGCCGAGATCGAGGCAGTGCGCGGGGTGCAGACCCGAGGCGGGGCACTCGACGTCTTGCTTGAGCTAGGGCTGGTGAAGATGCGGGGACGGCGCCGCACGCCTGGCCGGCCCGTGACCTTTGGCACGACGGACGCCTTCTTGGAGCACTACGGCTTGGCCAACTTGGCAGATTTGCCGGGTGCCTCGGAGATGAAGGCCTCTGGTCTACTGGCCATGGATTTGCCCCCCGGCTTTGCGCCGCCCCAGCTCTTGGATGGCCTGGCCGAGGACGAAGAGCCCCTGGACGTCGACGACGCCCCCGAATTTGCGCAGGATTTCGTCGGCTCAGGAGAGCCTTAAGGCCGCATGGGCAAAGCGTCGCTTGGCGCGGGCGTTGGAAAGCCTATATTGCGGTGTCATTAAAAACGGCTCACCGGCCGCGCCGGCAGGGAAACGGAGTTTCGTCATGGGTAGCATGTCCCCAATCCATTGGCTCATCGTTGCGGTGGTGGTTCTGCTGCTGTTTGGCGGCAGCGGTAAGCTTTCGAGCATCATGGGCGATGCCGCCAAGGGCGTGAAAGCCTTCAAGGACGGTCTCAAGGACGAGGACATTGTCGAGAAAACCGGATCTGCCCTGCCGCGCAAGGACGCGGAAAAGGAAGAGCCGCGCAAGAGCTAAGCGCCTAAAGCGTTTGGCCGGAAGCGGGTTGCGGTTTCGCCGCTAATCGCGCTTTGTGGCTCTGAATTGACGTGTGCGTTGCAGATTTTGGGCGCTATCTTCCAATATCATCCCCTTCATGCGCCTCGCGGCGCTTGATCCCAGGCGCGCGCAGGCCCAAAAGCCAAACCATGCTTCCTCAAGTCGGCTCGCTAGAATACCTCGTCATCGCCATCGTCGCCTTATTGGTGATCGGGCCGAAAGACTTGCCGCTCATGCTGCGCAAAATGGGCAAATTCGTCGGCCGCCTGCGAGGGATGGCCAATGAGTTCCGCGCCAGTTTCGATGAGATGGCCCGCCAGTCCGAACTTGACGACCTGCGCAAGGAAGTGGCCGCCATGCGAGAGACGGCGCTATCGGAAAAGGCTGCGGTGGATGAACATATTACCGCGATCGACAATACTATTCACGGCGGCACCACCATGATCGACGGTGCGCCCTACAATCCCGCCGAGCCGGAATCGTATCTGCGTTATCCTGAGACCCAGGCCGAGAAGATCATCAACCGCAAGAAGCGGGTGGCTGAGGCCGAGGGGCCTACGGCTCGACCGAAAGCCAAATCCAAGATCACCAGTGCCAAAATCAAGCCGCCGACCGTTAGTTCGGTCGCCAAGCCCGCGGCGAAAGCCAAGGCTCCAGCTAAGCCCAAGGCCAAGCCGTGACCGACCAGCCGCCCGAAGAGCATGAGATCGAGGCCTCCCGCGCGCCCCTGCTCGATCACCTTATCGAACTACGCTCGCGCCTGCTGGTCAGTGTGGTGGCCGTAGCGATCACCTTTGGGATCTGTTTTCTGTTCGCCGGTCAGATCTACCTTGTCTTGATCCACCCGTTTGAGGTGGGCTCTGGCCTGCTGGCCGAGCAGAAGGTGGCCGGCAGCCATCATGGCCCGTTCGACCTGCTGTTGACCTTGATCGGGTTAAAAGCCGCGCCGACTGTTGCGGCGGGCTCGATGAAGTTCATCTTCACCGCCCCGCTGGAGTTCTTCTTCACCAAGATCAAGTTGGCGGGCTTCGGTGCCGTGGTGATGGCCTTCCCGGTTCTGGCCTGGCAGCTGTACCGTTTTGTCGCGCCGGGGCTGTACCGCAAAGAGCGGCACGCTCTCTTACCGTTTCTGCTGGCCTCGCCTGTGCTGTTCGCGGCCGGGGCGGCGCTGGTTTATTATATCATGCTGCCGTTCGTGCTGTGGTTTGCCCTGAGCCAGCAGATCGTGGGTGCCGGCGGTGTCACCGTTGAGCTGATGCCGAAGGTGTCGGAATATCTGACCCTGGTCACCACCCTGCTGATGGCCTTTGGGCTTTGTTTCCAGCTTCCGGTCGTCTTGGCGCTCGCCGGACTGGCGGGTCTGGTCGACAGCAAGATGCTGCGGGCCGGGAGGCGCTACGCCATTGTGGCCATATTCGTGGTGGCCGCCATCCTGACCCCGCCGGACCCGATCAGCCAGGTCACCTTGGCGGTGCCGATGATTATACTCTACGAAATGTCGCTTATTTGCGTCTGGCTTCTTGAGCGCCGCCGCAAACGGGACGATGCGGCGGCGAAGGGCTAACCCCCAACCTGGCTGCGACCCTGGCTTTGCATGGGCCTGCGGACTGCTCTGGTGCCATGATGCGTCGCCATGACGCCGGATTCGCCGCCTAAACCGTTGGCACCCTCGGCAACGCGCCTTATGAAACCTTCATGCACGACATCAAGGCCATTCGGGAAAACCCCGACCACTACGAGCGCGCCTGGGCCGGTAAGGGTCAGGCTGGCAAGTCCGCCCAGGCCGTGGCGCTGGACGCCCAGATGCGGGCGGCCCTTACCGCAGCCGAACAGGCGCAGGCCAAGCGCAATGAGCTTTCCAAGCTGATCGGTCAGGCCAAGGCCAAGAAGGATGACTGCGAGGCCCAGCGCCTTCTGGCCGAGGTGGATACGCTGAAGGGGCAGGGGAGTGATGCCGTTGAGGCGCAGGCTAGGTTGGCCGCCGAGCTGCGCGATCTTCTGGCCGCCCTGCCGAACATCCCGGCGCCTGACGTGCCGGTCGGAGCGGACGAGCACGAAAACGTCGAAGTGCGGCGCTGGGGCACGCCCCGTGCCATCAACACACCTAAGGATCACGTCGATATCGGCGAGCGCTTGGGTGGAATGGATTTCGAAGCGGCGGCGCGGATGTCGGGGGCCCGATTCGTCGTACTCAAGGGCGAGGTAGCGCGGCTGGAGCGGGCCATCGGGCAGTTCATGCTCGATCATCAGACCCAGCAGAACGGCTATACCGAGGTCTCGCCGCCATTGCTGGTGCGTGGCCATGCGATGTTCGG
>CANKEA010000100.1 GCA_947480815.1 Caulobacterales bacterium
CGGGCGGCCACGACGCCCTAACCATGGCGCGCCGACTTAAGGCCTCCTGTGCGCCGCGCCGCCTGCCGGTCATCGCCATTGGCGAGCCAGGTCCAGAACTTCAGGGACATGCGTTCGACCTGACCCTGGCCTCGCCTCTGCATCCTGCACAGGCCGTCATGCGGCTTGAAGCCTTGGTGCGCATAGCCGTGGCAGAGGAGGAGTTCGAGCTTCGCTTGGAAACCTTCGCCGACCGCGGCCGACGGCTCAACCTTCCAGACAATGCAGCCTCGCCGTTCCGCGTGCTGGCCATGGGAGAGCCCGCACCGCAATTCCTGGCACTCAGCAATGTCTTGGCCCGCAGCGGTGCCGATGTGGTGGGGGCCTTCACCGCCTACACCGCCTTTGACTATATGCACGAGCGGCCTTTCGATGCCGTGGTCCTGTGGGCCGGCGACAACTCGCAGCAAGCGCTCTCGATTGCCGGCGGGATGCGTCGCAACACGCGGCTGTTCCATGTACCAGCCTTTCTTTATCTGAAGACCACATCCTACGTGACCATGTCCGAGGCTTATCACCGCGGGGTCTCGGATGTTGCCAGCCCAGAGACGGCTGAAAGCGATACCGCCAAGCGCATCTTAGAACTTGCGCGCAGCTATCGCCGTGGCGAGACGATCCGAGCGGCGTTGGAAAAGGCGCGTAGTTCAGGGCTTATGGACGCCGCGACCGGACTTTTCACCCGCGACCTGTTTGCCGCCCATCTCATGCGTCTAGCCGCGGCCTCTCGCGTGCGCAACCGGCCAATGAGCGTGGCTGTGCTGAAGGTCTCTGATCGGCCGGAGGTCGTCGCCGCCCGCGCCAGCGGCTGGCTGGACCGCGCTATTCCGCAGATCGGCTCGATGATAGGCCGCCTGGTGCGGGTCGAAGACACGGCCGCCCGTCTCGGTCCGGAAGTCTTCGCCCTGGCCCTGCCTGCCACCAATCAGGCCGCCGCCCGTGCCGCTGCTGAGCGGATCGCAGGAGTTATCGCCTGCACGGCTTTCGAGGCCGGCGACACCAAGCCGGCCTTTGTCGCCGAGTTCGATATTGGCGTGGCGCAGCTAGAGGGCGACGAAGGGGCGGCCAAGGCCCTGGAGCGAGCGGCAAAGAACGCCGTGCCCATCCTACCGAGCGCGGCCCAGCTGGATTAGGGCGAGGTATCCGCTAAGAGCCGCGCGGTCGCCGATGGCTTAAGCCGACTTCCGTGCCAGGAAGGCTAGCTCTTGAAGGATACGCTCTGCCGCATTGAGCCGCTGGCTGGGCGTTTCCCATTCGCCGCGAACCACAAGCTTGTTATCAGGCCGTACCTTCCACACCCCGGCCTTTTTCTGCACGACAGCGATCAGCCCCATCGGGTCAGCGAAGCTTTCGCCACGGAACGATACCACCGCCCCCTTGGGGCCAACGTCGATCTTCGAGACATTGGCCTCGCGGCACAGCCCCTTGATGGCAACCACCTTGAGTAGGGAGTCCGCCTCGGGCGGCAGCGGCCCGAAACGGTCGATCAGCTCGGCCGCCAGGGCTTCGCGGTCGGCCGCGCGCTCGGCTTCTGACAGACGGCGGTACAGCGCCAATCGGACATTCAGGTCGGGCACATAGGCCTCAGGGATCAGCACCGCCGCCCCGGTATTGATCTGCGGTGACCAACCCCTGTCGGATAGACCTTCGCTCAGGCCGTCTAGGCCGCGTGTTTTCAGTTCCGCCACAGCGTCTTCCAGCATCTGCTGATAGAGCTCGACGCCGATCTCCTTGATATGGCCGCTCTGTTCATCGCCCAGCAGGTTGCCGCCGCCGCGGATGTCGAGGTCATGGCTGGCAAGCTGGAACCCGGCCCCCAGGCTATCGAGCGACTGCAGAACCTTGAGGCGCTTCTCCGCCGAGAGGGTCACCTGCTTCTCCGCTGGCGTCGTCAGATAGGCATAGGCGCGGGCCTTGGATCGGCCCACCCGTCCGCGCAGCTGGTAGAGCTGGGCCAGGCCGAACATATCGGCACGATGCACGATCAAGGTGTTCGCCGTCGGGATATCCAGGCCGGATTCAACGATCGTGGTCGAAAGCAGCACGTCGTATTCGCCGTCATAGAAGGCGCTCATGACGTCTTCCAGCTGGGTCGGTGCCATCTGGCCGTGACCGACAGTGAATTTCACCTCCGGCACATACTCACGGAGGAACCGTTCAATATCTTCCAGGTCTTTGATCCGTGGCACCACATAATAGGCTTGGCCGCCGCGGTACTTTTCGCGCAGCAGGGCCTCACGCAGGGTCACCGGATCGTTAGGGCTAATGTAGGTGCGCACCGCCAGCCGGTCGACCGGCGGTGTGGCGATGATCGACATTTCGCGGATGCCACTCAGTGCCATCTGCAAGGTGCGTGGGATCGGCGTGGCGGTCAGGGTCAGCATGTGCACGTCAGCGCGAAGGCCCTTCAAAGCCTCCTTTGCCTTGACCCCGAAGTGTTGCTCTTCATCGACCACCACTAGGCCCAGATCCTTGAACGACACCAGCTTGCTCAGCACCGCATGGGTGCCGACCACGATCTCGGCCTCCCCGGCTGCCAGTTCGGCGCGCGTATCGTTGGCCTCTTTCGTCGGGACCAGGCGAGAGAGGCGGCGCACCTTGATCGGCCAACCCTGGAACCGCTCGGTAAAGGTCTTGTAGTGCTGCCGGGCCAACAGTGTCGTGGGGCAAACCACGGCCACCTGCTTACCGCTCATGGCCACAACGAAGGCCGCGCGCAGGGCGACCTCGGTCTTGCCAAAACCCACGTCACCGCAGATCAGCCGGTCCATCGGCTTACCGTCGGCCAGGTCGGTCAGCACGTCGCCGATGGCGTTCAGTTGGTCGTCTGTTTCTTCATAGGGGAAGCGGGCGCAGAATTCGTCGAACAGGCCGGCGGGCGGGTCGATTTCTTCCGCCTGTTTCATGGCGCGCGCGGCGGCGATGGCAATCAGCCCCTGGGCCATCTCGCGCAGCCGCTGCTTTGCACGCGCCTTTCGGCCCTGCCAGGCAGCACCGCCAAGACGGTCGAGCTGCACCCCATCGCTCTCGGCACCGTAGCGCGTCAGCAGGTCGATGTTCTCCACGGGCAAGAATAGCTTGGAATCGCCGGCGTAATGGATTTCCAGGCAGTCGTGCGGCGCGTCCTGCACAATCAAGGTCTGCAGACCCTCATAGCGGCCGATGCCGTGATCGATGTGCACCACCAGATCGCCAGGCGTTAAGGCGCTGGCTTCAGCCAGGAAATTGGCAGCTCGTCGTTTGCGGCGTGGGCGCGCCAGGCGGTCACCCAAAATATCCGTCTCGGAGATGACTACCAGATTGTCGGTCTCGAACCCCGCTTCCAGCGGCAGCACGGCACGCTGGGGCTTCTTGGGGTCGGCAGCCTTGGCGGCCTGCCAGTAGGGTGACAAGGCGATATTGTGGATGCCGTGGTCGGCCAGCATCAGCCCCAGACGTTCGGACGAACCGTCGGTCCAAGAGGCGAATAGGACGCGTTTGCCCTCCCCGGCCAGCTTCGAGGCGTGGGCGGCGGCGGCCTCAAACAGGTTCACACTGTCCTGGGCCCGTTCGGCGGCGAAGCTGCGCCCGGCGCGGGCCCCCATATCGATCACATTGCCCAAGGCCCCGTCGACCTGGAACGGGGTAAAGCTGCGGCTCGGACGTTCCGCCAATCGACGGTCCCATTCTGGTGCCGAGACATAGAGATCCTCGACCGGCAGCGGCCGATAGCTACCCTTGGCCTGCACCCGGGAGTCATGCGCGTCCTCGGCCATGGCCAATCGCTCATTGCGCGCCTGTATCGCCAGATGGTCCATACCGACCAGGGCCGTAGCCGGCAGGTAATCGAACAGGGTCGCGGTCTCGCCGTAGAAAAGCGGCAGATAATGCTCCATGCCGCCACGCCGCCCGCCCTCGCTGACGGCGGCATAGAGCGGATCGTCACCCGGTGCCCCAAACCGTTCCAGATAGCCCTTGCGGAAACGCGAGATGGCGTCGGCATCAAGCAGCACCTCGCTGACCGGTGCCAAGTCGATAGCGTGTAATTGCTTGGTTGATCGCTGGGTCTCGGGATCGAAGGCGCGGATCGATTCCAAGGTATCGCCGAACAGGTCCAGTCGCAGTGGCTCCTCGCCCGCCGGCGGGAAGACGTCAATCACCCCGCCACGGATGGCGAATTCACCGCGCTCATTAACCGTGCTGGCGCGGGCATAGCCATTGACCGTGAAATAGCGCTCCAGGTCGGCGATATTGACCTCCGCGCCGGGTTTGGCGGTGTAGGACGCGCGCAGCAACGCCGAGGCTGGCGGCAGGCGTTGCACCACCGAGGGCGCAGCAGCCACGAGGATTGATGGCCGTTCGGTCAGCCAGCCCTTGGCGAGACGCGCTAGCATTGCCATTCGTTGGGCAGCTACGGCGCTGGATGGCCCCACACGATCGTAGGGTAGGCAATCCCAGGATGGGAAAAGCACGCATTCCATCTCGGGCGCGAAAAAGCGCATCGCATCGATGAAGGCCTGGGCTCGACCACCATCGCGAGCGATAAAGACGGAAAGTCCGCCGCGCGCGCGCGCGACATCGGCCATCACCAGGGCGTCGAACCCCTCGGGTGCCGAACTTAAGGTGAGGCCGCCGCTGTCGCTGTTGACTGCCTTCAGCTCCGCAGCACTAGGCGCCACGGGGCCCCGCAATTTGACTGAATTTATCCCGGAACGCTTTGAGGTCGCTCATGATCCCGGTCTCAAACTCGGGTGGAGTCGGTGCCTTCTCGGCAATCCAGTTGTAGATGTCGTGATCGGCCTCTTCCAAAAGCAGCTCGAACTGATCCAGTTCTGCCTCGCTCATGGTCGCGAGGCGCAGGTCCGCGAAGGCACCCAGGATCAGGTCCGCCTCGCGGAAACCCCTATGCCAGGCACGAAATGCGATTTTCTTGCAGCGGATGTTATCCATGGAGGGCGCGGTATAGGGCGGAGCGGCTTGTAAGGCTAGGTTTGCCGCATGCGTCCGGAGATTCTCTTTCCGCTATTCGCGCCATCCGCCTCGCTGAAGGGGGTTGGGCCGCGCCTAAAGCCGCTACTTGAGCGGCTTGCCGGACCTCGCGTGCGCGACGTGCTGTTCCTAAGTCCGCAGCGCCTGGTGCAGCGCGCCCGTTCTACCGTCGCCCAAGCGGCCGAGGACCAGGCGCAAATTTTTGACCTGACCATCGAAAATCACCTCAAGCCTGGACGAACCGGCCACCCGTGGCGCATCCGCGCCCATGATGAAACCGGCTTCATCACCCTGGTCTTCTTCGGAAACTATGGTGCCAGCCTGGAAGTTCAGCACCCGCCCGGCGCGCGCCGTCTGGTCAGCGGCAAGGTCGAGCGCTTCGGTGTACAGTTGCAGATCACCCACCCAGATTACATCGTCTCCCCCGAACGCGGCAGCGACATTCCCGAAGTCGAAGCGATCTATCCGGCCACCGCCGGCCTGACGCCCC